>NZ_JBFTIZ010000127.1:0-12399 GCF_056395165.1 Pedobacter sp. 10L46_2 | reverse complement strand
CTCCCATTCCGTGCAGGAAATCTTGATTATGTGGCAAGCAGAAAATTTCGTAGATACGCTCACGAGTAATGGTGCAGACTACCAATATGTAATGACACTTAGTCGATCGCACAAAGACAAGTTAWATCCTATCTTATCTGGATACATGACTAAAACCATGTTACCATCTCTATATGAAGGAATGAAAAAAGCTGGTTATGAGATGATCCCATATGTAAATTCTGTTGAAGAGACACCAGATGCGGGAATCACAGGTTTTTTAGAATCGGCAAGGTATTCTACCGGATACACAACACTGCACAATACAATCGGCTTTATGCCTGAAACCCATATGCTGAAAGATTATGATAAAAGGGTTGATGCAACATATCGCCTTTTGCAGATCTATATCGACATAGTAGTTCGCGATGCAAAAGTAATTGGAGAGAATAAGCGAAAAGCTGATGAAGAGATTGCAAAACAAACAACCTTTCCTATAGAATGGAAGCTTAATGAAAATCTGGCAGAAGATCTGGAGTTTATGGGGTATACGGCAAAGAAAAAACCAAGCGAGGTAAGCGGGCTAGATCGCCTGTATTACGACAGAAATGAGCCTTATACCACAACCATCAAGTACTGGAATACTTATCAGCCAGCTGTTACCATTACAAAACCGGTAGCATACATTATCCCAAAGGCCTGGGATAAAATAATTGACCTGTTAAAGCTTAACAACGTAAAAGTACAGCAGCTGCAGAAAGATACTCAAATCGATATTGAATCGTATTACATCACGGACTACAAAACAGTAAACAGTCCGTTTGAAGGGCACTACCTGCATTCTAACGTAAAGGTGAATCCTGTAAAACAGACTTTGCAGTTTTACGATGGCGACTATGTGGTTTATACAAACCAGTCCGTTAACAGATATATCATTGAAACACTCGAACCACAAGCAATGGATTCCTTCTTCAACTGGAATTTCTTTGATGCAATACTAGGAATGAAAGAGCATTTTAGCGCTTACGTTTTTGAGGATACTGCTGCAGAACTTTTAAAGAAAAATCCTGAGCTAAAGAAAAAACTTGAGGCTCAAAAGGCTAAAGACAGCAGTTTAAGTAAAAATGCTGCGGCACAGCTTGACTTTGTCTATAAAAATTCTGATTATTACGAAAAAACCCACTCCCGATACCCCATTGCCCGTCTGGTAAACGACACTAAATTAATCCTTAAATAAAAATGGAATACCTTCAGCATACACCAGTAGCCTCAATAATTTTTGTTTTTACTATTATAACAAGTATATACGCATTTAATGACCCCGGGTTATTCGGTAAGTTTATGTTACACCCATATAGTGTGTCGCGCAAGCATAAGGTTTACACCCTTGTAACAAGCGGATTGATTCATGCCGATTGGATGCACTTGATTTTTAATATGATGACCTTCTTTTTCTTCGCTTTTCAACTCGAGGCAATGATCGGTTCATGGCAATTTGGTGTAGTCTATTTTATGGGTCTAATTTTAAGTGACATACCCTCTGTTATAAAGCATAAAAACGACATGTGGTACAATAGTTTGGGCGCATCAGGAGCAATAAGCGCTGTACTGTTTAGCTACATTCTATTTCAGCCGTTTTCTTCTATGATCATATTTCCCCTGCCTATTCCAATATGGGCTATCATATTTGGCCCCTTGTACCTTTTATACTGCGTTTATGCGTCCAGACAATCCAGAGACAACATAAACCATGATGCGCATTTTTTTGGTGCACTTGCAGGTTTAATTGTTACTGTGCTAATTGTTCCGGGAGCAATCCCTCACTTCTTAGGTCAGATACTTGCCAAAATAGGTTAAGTAGTGGCCGGTAAGCTAGGCGGATTAAAATAGCTGATGGGATTTGTCGGGTCTTTAATGATTTCGAAAAGTGTATGATCCCATGGCTTCCAGAAATCCTGTAATACCTGTGCGTAGGTTTTATGTTGCCAATGATCAAAAAGAGCTTTATTCAACGTTCCTCTTAGAGGCATCGCATCAATATAAATAGACCCCTCAACCGGCAATATTGCATATTCCGGTAATCGGTTAAACAAATAAGCCGAATAAAAAAACCTGGCACAAAGCTCTTCAAATTGCTGCGGCGATAATGCTGCGTTTCCAATCTGATCCAGCAATTCCTGATGGTATTTTTTATTCGTTCCATTATCCTGCAGGCAGGCAATAATACCAAAGTCCTTCAATTTCAAGGAAAAAGTCATCGTATTGATTTCATCCCTAAAACTAAAGGTGGTATCATGCTGTTCTAATGGAACTACAACAATAGACCAGGGTGTAAAATCTTCAAACACCACATCAGTATAAATTCCCTGAATCATGGTATGCAGATTTCCAAATTTATGCATCAGTCCCTGCGACATATTTACGCCATCCGCACTTAATTGTTGCTGGCGAACGGCCGCATGCATTTCTACATAAATAAGGCTATACATGAACTTACCGATCCACCTGAACAGTTCAACCTCTTCAAGCTTAGAGACGGCTTCGTATCCCTTTAAAAAAGCATTATGGATCTTTTCTTCCAGGGGCTCAATAAAATGAGTTAATACTTCCGTATTGCACGGAACTTTTAAACTATTGTATGAACGAACACTCTCATCAAGTAGCTTAATCTGCTCATCTCCGCTAAAGTTGGCCACTTTTAAAAGCCACTCAGGCAAAATACCAATCTCAGTTATAGGCGTAGAAAATGTATCTCCACTAAGAAAACAGTTTTTATACTTAAAATCGAAGTTTTTGAACGGTTGATATATTGTGCTATTCATACAAGGCGCAATATTAGGCATATTATTTTTACATTAGCAGCAGCTCCTATTTTTTTAACTTTGATATTACTTAAAGCTTTTTTAGCTCATGCAGGTAAACGCCAAACCATATCAACTGGAATTAAAACATCCATTTTCTATTGCTAAATTCTCAAGAACAAGCACTCCGGTTATGCTGATAAAGCTTACGTACGAAGGAATTGATGGATATGGCGAAGCATCAATGGTTCCTTATATGGGCGAAAGTTTAGAAAGTGCAATTGCCTTTTTAAACAAGGTCGATTGGAAAAGGTTCACCTATCCTTTTGATTTCAGGGAAATAATGGAATATCTTGATGACATTGAAAGTGGTCACCCTGCGATAAAAGCAGCTATAGATATTGCCTTGAATGACATAAATGGTAAGATTTTAAACAAACCATGTTATGAGGTCTACGGTTCGGATCCGCTAAAAATGCCGCTAACCTCTTATACCATTGGCATAGATACACCAAACGTTTTAAGAGAAAAAGTTGCAGATGCCAAAGATTTTAAAGTGCTAAAAATAAAACTAGGCAGAGACAACGACAAAGAACTTATCAATACCATAAGAAGCGTAAGTGACTTGCCTCTATATATCGATGCTAATCAGGGCTGGAACGACAAAGCCGAAGCGATAGATATGATTTATTGGCTGCACGACAAGGGGGCTTTGCTGATAGAACAGCCAATGGATAAAACCAACATGGATGGGAATGCCTGGCTAACGGGTAGAAGTCCTATCCCAATTCTAGCCGACGAAGCCGTACAGCGCTTACCCGACCTGGATGCACTAAAAGGTGCTTATCATGGCATAAACATAAAACTGATGAAAAGTGCCGGCATGTATGAGGCTCATCAAATGATTCTGAAGGCGCGTTCTTTTGGAATGAAAATTCTGATTGGCTGCATGAGCGAAACATCCTGCGCCACGCAGGCAGGAATTGCCCTTGCTCCTTTATGCGACTGGGCGGATCTGGATGGCCCCTGGCTAACCAAAAACAACCCTTTTAAAGCTCCGGAAATGGAGGTTGGAAAATATTTATTAAAATACCTCCCAGGTCTCGGCCTGGAAGGTATTCCTGAAGATCTTTTTATTACTTCTTAAGGTTACTTCTCATCTCTTTTATGAGCTGAAGCTTTTGGTATAGAAAAAACCCAGCAGTAACTACAAAAAGAGCTACGAATAGATATTTCTCATTTTTAAAAGCCCAAAATATCCCATAACCCGACAGGATAACTCCCAGGTTATAAAAAACGTTTAAAGCGATTTTCTTACCCATATCCTAGTAAACAGGCATATCAGGATCAAACGCCTCTTGCCATGCCAGAATGCCTCCCTTAAGGTTATACAAATTGGTTAGACCAAGTTGTTGCTCTAACTGCATTACAGCCGCAGCACTTCTTTTGCCACTTCTGCATTRCATAATTACTGGTTTATCAGTAGCAACTTTATCTGCTTCAATTAAAATACCTCCCAAAGGGATATTCAATCCGTTAAGGTTTGATGTTTCATACTCAAATGGCTCCCTAACATCGATCAATTGAAAATCTTCGTTATTATCAATCTTTGCTTTAAGCTCCTCAACCGTTATTTCCTTAATCATATTATTTCGATTTTTTCAAACTTAGATAAAGTTACGCAAGTATCCATAATTGTGGCAGGAAACATTACAAAAAAGTGAATAACTGTAACAACTAAGTATGTCGGGCGTTTAATAGTAAGTCTTTGCTAACTTTGGCTTTAACATCATGAATTCAATATTTCGTTTCTTTTGGTTTTGTTCAGGAGTACATATTGCTACCCTGGAAAAGCATCCTACGGAGCACAATAAATATGTGGGCATCGGAGCCACCATTTTCTTTACCGGATTGTTTGCCGCACTTTCTGGTGGTTATGCCATGTATTTTGTTTTTAAAGGAGATTCAACAGCACTCCCTTTTGCCTTTCTTTTTGGCTTAATCTGGGGGCTCGCTATTTTTAATATGGATCGCTATATAGTCTCCAGCATTAATAAAAGTGCTTCCACTGGCAAACAGCTATTACAGGCCACCCCACGTATTTTATTAGCCATCATGATCGGGATTGTCATATCCCGTCCACTGGAATTAAAAATATTCGACAAAGAGATCAAGGAACGTTTAAAGGTCACTTATCTAAACAATCAGCGTTCTAAAATCGATACGTTAAACATTGCCTTTGGCAATAAGTATAAAATTGAACTCGCTAAACTCAAAGAAACCAAGGCTCAGCGCGACTCTATGGAGAGTGCGATAAAGACAGACAGACAAAAGCTAAACTTCGAAATTTTTGGAAACAAAACAACCGAAACTTCCGGAATTATGGGCTATGGCCCATACGCCAAAAGAAAAGAAGCAGAATTGAAGCAGCGCGAACAAGACTTGGACACCCTATCGGCAGGAGTTAGAAAACTCGAAGATTTTGTAGATAACCGAAAGCAGTTTGATGGCCTGATGAGTGAGAAACTATATACCAGCAAACAACTGGATAGCTTAACCAGTATTGCAGGCTTTGCCGACAGGAACTCTGCCTTAGGTCAGTTAAGTATCAGCCCCAACGGTAAAAAAGATGTAAATACTTCACTCGCGATAACGTTTATTGGCTTGTTATTTATTTTCTTTGAATGCTTACCTGTTTTTGTTAAATTGATGAGCAGCAGAGGACCATATGACAGATCTGTAGAAAATATAGAAACTGTCCAGATGTACGAATCTGATAAAGACAAAGACTATGAGATAACTGTTATCGATGGCGTTCATGACACACGTGTTTCAACAGAGATAAACAGAAGAAAAAACGCATTGAATTCTAACTAACATATATGAGAAAAGCTCTTTACTTCTTTTTTGTGCTTCTAATTGCACAACAGGCAAATGCACAGGACATCAATAAAATAATTACAAAAGATTATGTCGACAGACTGATCAAAACCCTTAGCAGTGATGACATGCAAGGCAGGGGTACATTTACACCAGGCATAGACAAAGCTGCAACTTTTATAGAATCTGAGTTCAAAAGTATTGGGCTAAAACCGCTTGAAGGAGAAAATGGTTATCGCCAATCCTTCTTCAAATATCAATTGAAACCTGAGGCCACCTCTGTTACAATTGATGGCGCAAACATTGATCCGGCAAACATCCTGGTATTTGGGAATACCTCAGAAAACCTAACTTTTGACAACACCAACAGCGATGGATGGATAAAACTTGATCCCTCTAAGCCTTTTATGGATCAGTTCAGACCAATTAGCAGAAGCGGCAAGAAACAGTTGATATTGGTTGATGCAAAATTTGCAGATGCCTTTAACAGAATCAAAGGATACTTTGACAAAGGAAGCATATTGGACGAAAAAGATTTAAATGCCAAGTCAACTGCTCTTGTTTTTGTCCTTGATAAGGACACTGTAGCAAGCGATTTTAAAGTAGACTTGAAAAACTCTTTTGCAAAAATGCCTTTATTCAATGTTGCAGGGATGATTCCCGGAAAATCAAAAGCCAAAGAATTGGTCATCTTTTCAGGACATTATGATCACCTTGGTATAATTAAAGCTGATGGACAAGACAGCATTGCAAACGGTGCAGATGATGATGCATCAGGCACAACAGCAATGATTGCTTTAGCCAAGTATTACAAGAAGTTAAACAATAATGAGCGCACCCTAATATTTGTAGCCTTTACAGCAGAAGAAATTGGAGGTTTTGGTGCCAGGCATTTCTCGGAAAAATTAAATCCGGACGATGTTGTAGCCATGTTTAATATAGAAATGATTGGTAAAGACAGTAAATTTGGTAAAAACACAGCCTTTATAACAGGCTATGATAAATCAGATTTTGGCCAGATCTTACAGAAAAACTTGAAAGGAACAGAATTTACTTTTCACCCTGATCCTTACCCACAACAAAATCTATTCTATAGAAGCGACAATGCTACATTAGCTGCTCTTGGCGTTCCGGCACATACGATAAGCACAGATCAAATAGATACCGATAAGTTTTATCACACCGTAAAAGACGAATACAGTACCCTTGATTCAGACAATATATTGTCGACCATTAAAGGTATTGCCAAAAGCGCAATAAGCATTATAAAAGGTATTGATACGCCAACAAGAATTCCTAAACTGGAAAATAACTAGGTCTATATGATGGGTTTCTCCATGACGTAATCGTCCATAACGAAACCGTTTCCGATATCCAGGACAACGGTTTCTTTTATTATAAAACCTGCTCTTTCATAAAAGTCTTTGGCCTTATTGTTCTTATTAACATTTAACTGAAGTGATTTACCGCCCGCCCTTTTTACCAGGTTAAAAACTTCGTTTATCAATAGCTTACCTACACCCCTTCCGTGCGTTTGGGGCAAAACATATAACTTATGTAGTTTATAAGCATGGCTTTCAGGCTCTATAACCGAAAACCCTGCAAAACCCAGGTCTTCATTATCTTCCTCAGCTATCAAAAATGTATGCCCCTTCTCCAATTGCGAAAGCAATTCTCCCCGGTTATACATTTTCTCTAACATATAATCAATCTGTTCGGTTGAAAGATATTCGGCATACGTAATTCGCCATGTCCTATCTGCCAGATCCTGAATAGTGGCAATATCCTCTTCTTTTGCTTTCCTTAAAATTATCATAAAAGCTTCTTTATCTAATTACAATACCTCACTAATAAACAGATATGGTACGTTGAATATGAACTCCACAAATCCATCATTTATTACCTCAAAAGTATTATTTTCTGTTTGCTTTAAATTACTTGTTTCAAAATAAGAGACAACTTCAATATTAAAAATGCTGTCTTTGGGTTTCCATACTTTAAATCCCGATTTAATAGCGTATGATTTTTCAGTTTCAGTAAATACCACAATGTTTATCGCATCAATATAACTTCCCAGTTCCCTTAAGTCGCTTTTTGAATCAATAACATTTACTGCAGGGTATTTTTCAGCAATCAAATAATCTAAAACAGCATCTAATTCCTCAGATTTAGCATGAATTACTTTTGTATTTTCCTGAAAATCCTGGTCATTTGAATTGACCACAATATCCACCTTTAATCCAAGACTGATGGCCTTTTCATAAACCGCAGCGCTAACGATTAAAGTTGGGCTCCATTCCAGCAGCTGACCTAAATATTCTTCATTAAAGTCCCCTAAATAGTGGATATATAGTGCCGGCTCTTGTTTTTCCCGAATGATATGATGTGATGACATACAGCAAATATATCCTAATATTCTTTTTTATTTTAGTATCAGATCAAAGACATGCTTTTCATCCAGAAAATGCATCGCCCAAACCATTCATCAAAAGAAGGAGCAGTTAAAAACCCATGCTCTCCTTTTGCGTAAATATGCAATTCTCCAGATACCTTGTTTTCTTTAAGCGCTCTGTAAAACTCAACACTATTGGCTACAGGTACAACCTGATCAGCATCCGAATGAATTAAAATCGTTGGCGGCGTTTCTTCTGTTACCTGCAACTCATTGGAGTAAAGTTTTATCTTTTCTTCTGTTGGAGAGGGGCCAAGAAGATTATCTCTGGATCCAATATGACCAATCTTGTCGGTAAAAGAGATCACCGGATTTATAAGCAGCATAAAATTTGGCCTAACGCTAATTCCTTCTCGATTTTCAATAACTGGTTTATTAAAATGTGTTCCCGCAGTTGCGGCAAGATGGCCTCCGGCAGAAAACCCCAGAATACCTATCTTTTTGGGGTCAATGTTCCATTCTTTAGCCCTCTGTCTCACTATCTTAATTGCCTGTTGGGCATCCTGCAGAGGCCCGATAGACTTGTCCAACATTATCTTATCGTTCGGCAGCCTATACTTTAATACAAAAGCCGTTACCCCCATTTTCGCAAATGCTCTGGCTGCATCGCTGCCTTCTCTTTTTGTAAGTAGCACATGATATCCTCCGCCAGGACAAATGATAACAGAAGTTCCATTTGCCAAACCCTTTGGGGGCAAATAAACAGAAAGAGTAGGAACAGACACGTTAGAAGTAAGACTATCTACGTCTGGATTACCGATCCTCTGCTCTTGATTTGATATAGGCTTGGCATTTGGTATTTTACCTGAATATAATGGGATCACCTGTTGCGCATTACAATACGGAACCAAAAACATCAGCGATAAAAATACAATATACTTTGCCATGAGGTATTTATTCGAAATTGATCCAATCTATACTTATCAAATCTCTATTTGGTGGGGTATTCTTTAAAAACACAAAATAAAGATCATGTTTACCCCCCGGGTTTTTTATAGACGTGCTTAATTCAGTGTACTTTTCCCACTTACCTGTTGAGGTAAAATTAGCCGTACTAATTATTTCTCCTTTTGGAGAATCGATATGCACCTCTATAGTTCCACTATGATTTGCCGAAGCATAATAATAGGTAAGTTTATTAATGTTCCTAAGGTCAATATTTTTAAACACGATATAAGACTTGTTATGGATGCTACCAACATACCTGTCATTTTTATCTACGTTATTAAAAACATCTGCATCTTCTGCCTGTACTTTTGCCGGACGCAACACAATCGTCTCTTTTTTTGTTAAAGGAGTTATCGCCCCGCCCTTGTCAGTATACGACGCAGAGAAAATGTACCTACCCTGATCCTTATTAGCTAAATGCTGTTTTAAAGCAACGGCTCCTTGTTGTGGCAACGCAGCATTAGTTTTTTTGGCATTTAAGCTTAAAATATATTTAACAATCTCAGTTGCATCATCATTAGAAATCTGAGGGTGTGCACTCATTGCATGTTCTCCCCAAACACCGCCACCTCCAACAATGATCTTCTTAGCCAAACGACTTACTGCATCTTTGTTACCGGTATAACGTTGTGCAACCTGCATAAACGAAGGACCCACTGATTTACCATTTATCTGATGGCAAGCTTTACAGTCGCTTTTAGCAACTAAAGATTTACCAAAATTATATGTAGGTGTAATCTCCTGATGACCTACCAGCGCCTGATTGCTTTCTACCTTTGCAATAAAATCAAGGTTCACCTTTACCTTTTTTGCATCTATCACCTTATCTTCATTATCCTTTACATCAACTTTATAATTAAAATTAGTTGCCTTAGGGAAAAAGAAAGAACTATTACTTGTTGTATTTATGGCTACCTGAGGCATCGTATTACCTACCTTAATCACAACCGTATCCAACCCGCTTTTACCCGCTGCATCAGTTACTTTTAAAATAGCGTTGTATATGCCGTTTTTTTGAAATGTATAGTTAACATTTTGTTCTGTTGATGCGATCTTGTTTCCTTCAAAGCTCCACTCGTACGACAGTTTATCATCATCGTCATTATCATAGCTCTTCGAGGTAAAAGCAACTTTGTATGGAGCAATTCCAATAGTATCTTTGGTTTCAATTTTAGCAAACGGAGCACGGTTTCCACCATTGTAATCAATACGAACCAAACGCGCATCAACATTATCTATCCCGTATACAGATCCATATTCCAACATATAAAATGATCCTTCTGGCCCAACCTCTATATCAATAGGGCGTCTAAAATCGCCATTAGTTTCCATAAAAGGCTCCATGCGTACATAGTTTTGATTCTCATCCAGACGCACTGCAAACACCCAGTTTCTCATCCAATCGTACATAAAAAGTGCTTTATCATAATACTCAGGGAACTTAGTATCGGATTTAAGCGCTGCATTATAATGATATACAGGTCCGCCCATAGCACATCTTCCGCCTTGTCCCAAAGCAGGGAATTCTTCTGATCTGTTATAAGGATACCACACCATCGCTTTTTGAGCCGGTGGCAATATTTGAGCGCCGGTACTATATGGGGAATTGTTATTTCCAGCTTTTTTTGCCTGATTAAATTCATCGTATCCACGTGGCCCCTGTAAACCATCAGTACCAGAATCCGGTCCAACTTCTCCCCAATACACGATAGAAGTTTCAGGATCTACAGACATTCTATAAGGGTTACGACAACCCATTACATAAATTTCCGGACGTGTTTTTGGTGTTCCTTTAGCAAATAAATTCCCTTCAGGAATGGTATAACTTCCATCTGCCTCAGGATGAATCCGCAGGATCTTGCCGCGCAAGTCGTTTGTATTTCCTGCCGATCTTTCTGCATCAAATGTTAAACGATTATCTCTTCTATCAATAGGAGCAAAACCATCAGATTCAAAAGGCACAGTATTATCCCCGGTTGAAATATATAGATTCTTGTACTTATCCCAGGCTAAAGAACCACCTGTATGAGCACTTACTTCAAGATCAATTGGGACCTCTATAATCACCTGCTCAGATTTAAGATCAAGCTCATTTTCCTTACTAATTTTAAAGCGAGAAATATGCTGTTTGTATTTATCACCTGCAGAGGCAGTATAAAAGAAATACAAATAGTTATTTGTTGCAAAGTCCGGATCAATAGTCATCCCCAACAAACCATTTAGGTATTTATCAACAGCCTTCACAGGAAAGTTGTAAACCAATGTAGTTTTACCATCGGCAGGATTGTATACGTAAAAATTACCGGCGCGCTCAATAAAAAACACCCTACCATCCGGAGCTACAGATAATTCCATAGGCTCATTTAAATCATTAGATAAAACGGTTTTAGTAAAACGATTATCCTCTGGCTTTTTAACTGCGTATGCTTTTGAATAATCCAATGCAACGTTGGTACCAATGGCATACTTAATACCCCCAAGGAGGTGAGTTAAAAATAATGGTTCGCTAAAGCTTTCGTCGGTATGTCCGCCGCCTGTATAAAAAGCGCGGCCGCCATCGAATTCATGGTACCAGGCAATAGGATGGTTCTCTCCGTTTTCTCCGCCTTCGTAGCTATCTTCATCTAATTTAGCCAGCACCTTTATATCGTCTTGTATGCTTTTATAGTTATACCATTCGTCTGTGCGGTCCCATCTTTTTGGCAGGCTCTTAGTCGATATATGGGTCGTGTCAATCACATCAATAGTTGCCTTACGCACATTAGGATTACCCGGATGGCTTTTAAAATAAGCTCCAACAAGCTTATTATACCAAGGCCAATCGTATTCTGTATCTGCCGCAGCATGAACTCCGGCGTAACCACCACCAGATTGAATATACCTTTCAAAAGCTACCTGCTCATCGGCATTTAATACATTCATAGTGGTGCTTAAAAAGATTACAGCACTGTAGTTTTTTAAACTATCCTGAACAAAATAAGCTGAATTCTTAGTTGTATCTACAATAAAATTATTCTCTTTACCAAGCTTTTGTAGAGCAGCAATACCAGCCGGAATAGAAGCATGATAAAAGCCCTTGGTTTTTGAAAACACCAGGATACGGGCAGGTTTTGCTGGTTTAGCAACACTAGACGCCGGAGTAGCAGGCGTTTTAGGCACTACCGTTTTGCAGGCATAAAATACAACAGAAGTGCAAACTGTTGAGAATACAGCAAGGTAAATTTTAAAGTATTTAGTTTTAAGCATAAAAATATTGGGTTAATGTGGCTCCCGGCCAAAAAAAAAGTAAAGTAAGATCACAAAACAATTTGCCCTTGAATATTGACAGGCCTTTAGGGC
>NZ_JBFTIZ010000126.1:0-14549 GCF_056395165.1 Pedobacter sp. 10L46_2 | reverse complement strand
AGATAAAGCTTATATTCTTAAGTCATTTTCAGATCCGTCGTTTCCGTATGCGGGATGCGAACTAAAGTCAATTAACGGGAAAGCCATTAGTGAAATCAAGTCCCTTCTTTTCCAAAATATTTTTTCAGATGCTGATGGAGAAACGTTCAAATATCAGGAGCTGAATCAAACATTTTCGGGTTATTATGCAGAAGTCTTAGGCGACAAAAATGTATTTGATATCCAGTTGATTGATAAGACGGGCAAACCGAAAGGGATATCAGTAAGATCGGCGGCGGCCACTGCTTTTCCCAGGTTCATTCCTCTGGAGCCCATATATTCACTTATCTACCCAAGTGCAAAAGTCGCATTAATGCGTATCCCGGTCTTTCAGGAAAAAGAAGGTTTACAGAAATATGAGGATTTTTTAGCAAGCGCGTTTAAAAATATTAAAGACAAGTCGATCAATTCGCTCATTATTGATCTCCGGGATAATGAAGGCGGCACCGACGCCTTTGGGTTCAAACTCTACGCTTACCTCACAGCTATGCCGTTTAGATATTATGACCGTTTTACGGTGGCGGGAAAACCAGATTACTCATTTTCTGAGTACGCATGGCTTCCGCCGGAGTTAGCCTACCTTAAACAATTTATTGTTAAAAAAGGCAACGAGTATCTATTTACGCAAAAAGAGGGTCTTGGACTGCAAACTCCGCAGCCAAATCCGTATACGGGCAAATTAATCGTATTGGTCAACGGCAGAAGTTTCTCGGTGACCAGCGAATTTGCAGCAATTGTAAAAGATAACCGGCGAGCGATGCTGGTTGGCGAAGAAACTGGCGGCGGGTATACTGGAAATTCAAGCGGCGGCTTTGCAATGGTCACCTTGCCAAATACCAAACTTGGGCTAGACGTTCCCTTGCTTGGCTATTACATGCACTTGAAGAACCCGACTGCAACCGCGAAAGGAGTTCCCGTTGAGCTAAATATAAATCCAACTATACAACAGATTTTAACCGGGGAGGATGTGGTGCTTAGACAGGCGCTTATACTCGCAAAAAGCCTTCCCAAATCCCAATGATGACGCATAAAAGCAGAATAATGAAAGAACAAAGCCTAGATCCGGAAAACTGGCATCAAATGCGCAAACTCGGACATCAGGTAATTGATGATGTGATTGACCTATTGTGTAACATTGGGCACGTGCCCGTATGGAATGAGGTGCCACAGGAAGTCAAAAACACCCTTTCCACGGACCTCCCCCAATTTCCCACTACAGCAAACGATGTATACGTTGAATTTTTACGAACGATACTGCCATACCCAAAAGGAAATATCCATCCAAGATTTTTCGCCTGGGTACAGGGCGGCGGAACCCCACTGGGTGCATTTGCGGACCTACTCGCATCGGCGATGAATCCCAATGTCACGATCGGTGAACATTCGGCAATGTATGTCGACCAGCAAGTAGTGAAATGGTGTAAGCAGCTAATGGGTTTTCCAGAAACATCATCGGGTCTGCTGGTTAGCGGCGGTTCAATGGCTAACATTACTGCACTGACCGTTGCCAGAAATCATAAAGCAGGCTACGATGTAAGAACCAATGGTTTATACGGTTCGCCTGCCGCATTAGTATTATATTGCTCAGTTGAAACCCATAGCTGTGTGTTAAAAGCAGCTGAGATTCTTGGTCTTGGGAAAAATTCCGTTCGCCTGATCGGAGTTGACAAACAGTACCGGATTAAAATAAAAGATCTGGAAAAACAGATTCAAACTGATCTGAAAACCGGATTTAGCCCGTTTTGTGTTGTAGCTACCGTGGGAACGGTCAATACCGGCGCAATAGACCCGCTTAAGTCAATCCGGGATATTTGCAGGACTTATCAGCTTTGGTTTCATATAGATGGTGCTTACGGAGCACCAGCAAAACTGACTGGATCTCACAAACAGAGGCTCAGATACATTGAAGATGCAGACAGTGTCGCTTTTGACTTGCATAAATGGTTTCAAGCACCTTATGAGGCGGGCTGTGTGTTGATCAAAGATCAGGAAGTTCACCGGGCGGCATTTTCATTCACTCCAAAATATTTGATGAACGAAATGGAAGGACTGGCAGGCGGCCTCGATCCCATCACCAATTACGGTTTCGAGCTTTCCAGGGGTTTTAAAGCCCTAAAAGTATGGATGTCTTTTAAAGAACATGGTATTAAAAAAATTACCCGGCAAATTGTCCAAAATCTACGGCAGGCAAAGCACCTAGGGCTGTTGATTACTCGTAATCCGGAGCTTGAACTGATGGCACCGATTAGCCTGAGTATAGTGTGTTACCGGTTCATAAGACAGGGTATAAGCCAATCTGAGGCAAATGCACTCAATCGCGAGTTGCTCATTAAGTTACAGGTGAGCGGAATAGCATCTCCTTCATCCACAATTCTGGGAGGGGCTTACTGCATCAGGGTATGCATATTAAACCACCGAACCAAAACATCTGATATTGAACTGTTGGTTGCACAGTCCATAAAAATTGGCTATTCCATTTCGGAGGCAATCAAATAACTTAACGAGGAATGATTGCAAAAGTAGTGTTGGCCAGATAAAATTAATGTGCAGACTGAAGCTACACCTGAGCCAGTCGTCCAAATGGGGATTATTCCGTATGTGGCCACCTCTTTCGCGGAACGTGGCCTCATATTACGGCCCAAAATGATCAGTTGATTTCGTTGAAAAATGGTCAGTCGGCTTATTTTAAGCCGTTTTTAGCCTCAAGAAAAGCACCATGGGATGATAACTCATTTCGGTCATAAAAATTAATTAGCATGCCTCTAATTGCGTTTCATTGCAAAATTCTGAGGCCAATCCATGAAGACTTCTTCAGATACATAGATTTATCAAAAACTGAGGTCACGATCTCCTCTCAGGTCTCAAAAATAGCCTTTGAAACTATCCGTCATCAGTCACGGCGCTAAAAATAAAAGAGCTCCACTAAAAAATGGATAAGGGTGAATTTTCGGGATTTGAATATATTGGCCTCAAAGACTAAGATTCCTCCGGATATGAAGGGTAGAAGTTCGGGTGCACAGTTTGGCCCGAAATGAAGTGTCTACTATCTGCGAAATATACACGTTGTCATCTATTAGTCGGATATCATGTTCTTTACCGATACTCTTTAAGTATGGAATAAATTGATTTTCATGAAATCTCTTATAGATTTTTGCAGAAATTTCCTTACTGGGGATAGGGTTAACATAATTCATCGAGGCGAACCATAGCTTAAATACATCAGCATACTTGTATTGTTCCGATGCTTTAATTTCCTCCATTATCCGATCTTCTACCTGTTTCTCCCGAAATCTAGGATCTATTCCATTCTTTAAATCAGCTTCTACCCATCCCAGGATTATTTCTGCCTCATACTGTTTAGTTTTTGGATTACGGATTCTATTAAGATCCTTTTTATAGGAATTACCATATTCCTTGGGGTATTCTTTCCCTTCATTTGGATATTGAATCGAATATCTGATACACCACTTTTTTACTGGCTTTCCTTTCTTATCTTTGCTATAAATATAGGGTTCAGAATGTGTGAAGTTTGACATAGTTTTCTTTTTAGTTAACAAAAAAATTGTCCCCGTTTTGTCCCCGTTTTAATAAAAACAACTCTAATATACGAAATAACGATGTCCGACGAGAAAATAATATTTTTAAAGAACATATACCTTTCCTTTTTTTATGGTGCAAAAATAGGTGTTATTGGTTTAAATGGATCGGGAAAATCATCGGTTTTGAAGATCATTGCTGGTATTGACAAAGCTTTTCAAGGCGAAGTTGTTTTCTCTCCGGGCTACACTGTAGGTTATCTTGCACAGGAGCCGGAACTAGATGAAAACAAAACAGTTAGAGAGGTTGTTGAAGAGGGCGTAGCTGAAATTACCGCTATCCTTAAAGAATACGAGTCTATTAATGAACAGTTTGGTTTGCCGGAAGTTTACGAAGATGCTGATGCAATGGATAAACTAATGGCCAAACAAGGTGAGCTTCAGGACAAAATTGATGCTGTAAATGCATGGGAGCTGGATAACAAATTAGAACGTGCAATGGATGCGCTTCGCTGCCCAGATCCGGATACAAAAATTTCAGTACTATCGGGTGGAGAAAGAAGACGTGTGGCGATGTGTCGTTTACTACTGCAGGAACCAGATGTTTTATTACTAGATGAACCTACGAATCACCTTGATGCTGAAAGTATTGATTGGTTAGAGCAGTTTTTAAAAGAATACAAAGGAACTGTAATTGCAGTAACCCACGATAGGTATTTCCTTGATAATGTTGCCGGATGGATTCTTGAGTTAGACCGAGGTGAAGGTATTCCATGGAAAGGAAACTATTCATCATGGTTAGATCAAAAGGCTAAACGTTTGGCACAGGAAGAAAAAACGGAGAGCAAACGTCAGAAAACTCTTGAAAGAGAGCTTGAGTGGGTACGTATGGCACCGAAAGCGCGTCATGCTAAATCTAAAGCTCGTCTATCAAACTATGACAAGCTGGCATCAGAGGATTCGAGAGAAAGAGAAGACAAATTGGAATTGTTTATTCCGCCTGGACCAAGATTGGGGAATGTAGTTATTGAGGCAAACAATGTTACCAAAGCTTATGGCGATAAATTGTTATTTGAGAATCTGAGTTTCTCTTTACCACCTGCCGGTATAGTAGGTATTATTGGCCCTAATGGTGCAGGTAAAACAACATTATTCCGCCTAATTACTGAACAGGAAACTCCAGATACCGGGACATTCCGTGTTGGAGAAACTGTTTCACTTGGTTATGTAGATCAGATGCACAATGACCTTGACCCTGCCAAAACGGTATATGAAAATATTACTGATGGCTTAGATAATATCCAATTGGGTAACAAAGCGGTAAATGGGCGTGCATATGTTTCTAAATTCAACTTTAATGGTGGTGATCAGCAAAAGAAAGTTGGCATTTTATCTGGCGGAGAGCGTAATCGGGTGCATTTAGCCATCACTTTAAAGAAAGGTGCAAACGTATTGTTACTGGATGAGCCAACCAATGATATCGACGTAAATACTTTACGTGCACTAGAAGAAGCCTTGGAAAACTTCGGTGGCTGTGCAGTTGTAATCAGTCACGATCGTTGGTTCCTAGACCGTATTTGTACACACATTTTAGCCTTTGAAGGAAACTCTCAGGTTTACTTCTTTGAAGGCAACTACAGTGATTACGAGGAAAACCGTAAAAAACGCCTGGGCGATGTAACTCCTCATCGCATTAGGTACAAAAAATTAGTATAGTACTCTTTAACAAAACAGGCCGGTAATACCGGCCTGTTTTGTTTTATTTATATTGCTTTTGTATTCTTAACAACAGCTCTTTCGTTTTTTTGATTCCCTCATCTTCCGACAAACCTTCGCCTTCATATTCAATACCCACAATACCACTCCATTTTGCATCCTTAATAATTTTAAACATGCGATCGTAGTCGATATCTTTTTCATCACCCTTTTCATTGAAATTAAAGGTTTTCGCGCTAATTCCTTTTGCAAATGGAACCAGATCAGTTACTCCCTGGTACATATCGTACACTCTATCTGCACTCACTCTAAAATTACCAAAATCAGGCAAGGTGCCACAATAAGGGCTATTAACCTGTTTCATAACATCCGACAACCATTTTCCATCAGAAGAATACCCTCCATGATTTTCAACTATAATGTTGATTTTATTTTGCTTACCATATTCAGTAAGTCTGCCTAAACCATCCACCACTGCAGTTTTCACATCCTGTTCAGATCCATTTCCTGCTGCATTTACCCGAATCGTTTTACAACCAAGCACTTTGGCCGCATCCACCCACTTATGGTGATTTTCAATAGCCTTTGAACGCGCTTTTTCATCAAGATTTCCCAATTCACCTTCTCCGTCAATCATGATTAAGTGATTTTGAATTCCCTCATTTTGAGTTATGCTTTTTAGTTCTTTCAGGTATGCCGGATCAGTTTCTTTTTTATTAAAAAATGGACTTACATACTCAACTATATCAATACCGAAATCTTTTTTAGCTTTTATAGGGAACTCAAGGTTTGTTAACTTACCGCCAAACAATGATTTATGCAATGACCACTGAGCTAAAGATATACTGAAAAATTCTTTTTTAGGGAGTGCCAGTGCGTCAAACGGAATTAAAGAAGAAAGTCCTGCAGCTGCAGATAACATTCCTAAATCTTTGAGAAAACTTCTGCGATCTGTTGTATTCATGTTCTTATTTATAAAGGGTAACTATCGGTTTTGTCCTTCTAAAATAGGAATAATTCCAGCAGATTTCTCTAGTTATTTATGAAAACGTATTATTTTTTGATGAATTGATTATTAAAGAACATCAGTTGAAATCCGATCGCGTTTTTCCAATAATCCCAGTTATGAGATCCCGGTCTGATGGTAAAATCATGCGGAATGTTATTGTATTGCAGTTTCTCGTGCAATTTGATATTCACATTGTAAAAAAAATCTTCAGAGCCACAATCGATAGTTAAAGCAAGTTTGTTAGGAACAAGTAGATAGGTTAAATCGATAACAGAATTTGCTTTCCAACGCTCAGGATATTTATCTTCAGGTCCAAGGCGCTTGGCGATGTCCCAGTTCAACGGGAAAGGTTTAATGTCTACACCACCACTCATACTACCAGCAGCGCCAAATATGTCCTGATGTTTAAAGGCCAAATATAGTGCACCATGGCCGCCCATACTTAAACCTGTAATTGCACGACCTTTTCTATCTTTTATGGTCTTATATTTTTGATCTATCCAATTAACCAGTTCAGTAGCTACATAAGTTTCATATTTCCAGGCGGGGTCTTCAGGACTATCAAAATACCAACTGGTAACATTTCCATCGGGGCATACAATGATCATCTGATAATGATCTGCATATTCCTTAATTGATGGCACCTTATTTACCCAACCAGAATAAGCATCTCCGGCTCCGTGCAGTAAATAAACTGTTGGATATGTCTTGCCTTCATTGTAACCCTCAGGAGTAATTACAACAGCCTTAATATTTTTCTTCATTGCAGCGCTATAGGTCGATACCGTATCAACCTTAGCTGCAAAAACTGATTCGGCACTAAAAAATGCAAAGATGCCGATGAGAAAACCCCATTTTTTCATTTTCTAATTACTTATCCAGGTACATGCAGCACCTACAAGAGCAGCGTCTTCCCACATCTCGCTTTGCTTTATTACCACGGTTTTATTAACTAACTTTTCCTGCAATTTAGTAATAAAATGATCCCATGTTTTGGCAATATTTCCACCAATTACCAACACCTGTGGATTTTCATCAGCAATAAAATCATTTAAGAAAGCCGCCAGGTTTGTAGAAAACTCTTCAAATAGTTGTTCCGTTACAGACTCATCTGCCGTAGCGAGCAATTCTTCAACATTTTTCGCTTCCTTTCCGGTTAACTCTTTATAGTGTTTCAAGAACCATCGGGTTGATATGTATTCTTCAGCAATACTGTCTTGAAAAGGAGCAAATGCTAAGTTCATATCCGTTACCCGACCATTGCAATTACTTGTTGAGCCAAGTCCTGTACCCAATGTTATTCCTATTGCTCTTTCAAAATCTGATGCAGCACCCGATGCAAGTTCACCTCTTAAAAATGCTTCTGCATCATTTATGAAAACAATATGCTCACCTGGAATGCCTAATTTTTCGGATAAAATAGTGCGGATATTTAATCCATATAATGAATCATATTTCTGCATACCTTTCATCAATGAAATACCTTCCTGATAATCGAAGGGTCCGGGCATGGCTATTCCAATTCTTATTGTCTCATCAGAAGATTTTAAAATTAGTGAAGAAAGTGCATCTACCCACGACTGGATAATTACTTCTGCACTGTCCATTGATGCCACGCGTAAACGTTGCATAGAACTATCAATAACTTTATATGTTGAGCAATCTACGTGTGCTGCTGTGATATGAGAGCCACCTATGTCGACCCCAATAAAGGGAAGTTTAGAGGTTTTAGTATTCATTTATTTAGGTCTATTTGGTTAACAATAGAATTGCTTTGATTCTACAACTCAAATAAAGACATTTAAACCGTTTTAGCAAAATTTATTTACATTTTTTTATTGCTTAAAAAGTGGCAGAATGCTAATAAATTGAAGATGGCAAAAAATATTATCTATTTCACTGGCCTTGGTCCACGTTTGTAGATAACCAACCCATTTAGGAAATTGCGAAGAATCTGATCGCCACAAGGTTTAAAATTTGGGTGGTCATCACTTCTAAAGAACGAGCCCAATTCACTCTTGGTGATCTTAAAGTTTACTAATTCCATGATCTTAATAATATCATCATTAGTTAGTTCAAGTGCTACACGCAACTTTTTAAAAATATCGTTATTGCTCATATGTTGAGTTTTATATAGTAAATCCTTTAGATGCTTTTGGTTCCATTACATTGCCACTTCGATCTTAACCTTTTTCCCTTTAATCTTCTCATTAGCCAAAGATTTCAGAATTCGGTTAATCATATTGCGCTTCACGGCAACGTATGAAGACTGATCTTTAACTTCAATCAATCCCACATCTTCCTTTTGTAAACCACCCTTTTTAAGTAACAAGCCAACGATATCAATTTTATTTACTTTGTCTTTTTTACCGGCAGCAATGTATAAGGTTTGCCATTCGCTATCGCCTGGCAATACAAAATTACCCTTTAAATTTTCAGTTTCTATGTCAGCTTTTAAAAATGGATACTTTTCATCATCAGCAACAATTAGATATGCAGTACCTTTAGCATTCATTCTGGCTGTACGCCCGTTACGATGTAAAAATGCATCTTCTGTATATGGCAACTGATAGTGAATGATACATTGCACTTCAGGAATATCTAAGCCTCGTGAAGCGAGGTCAGTAGTGATAAGGATCTTTATACTTCCATTTCTGAACTTCAATAAGGCCCTCTCCCTCTCATCCTGCTCCATTCCACCATGAAATATATCATGTGCCAGATCTTTGTCTATCAATAAATCGCTAATACGGTCAACCGTTTCTCTATGGTTACAAAAAATCAAAGTATTTTTATTCCCGATTTTGCAAATCAGTTTTAATAGGGTGTCTAACTTATCTTCGGCTGTAGTAAGTACTTTTTTAAGCTTTAAATCGGGAACAACTTTTACATCCTTTAAAAAGTTAATCTCTGTTGGCTTACTAACACCAGTAAAACCAGGAATCTCTTCCATAGCTGTAGCCGAAGTAAGTAAACGTTGCTTTAAAGAAAGTAGCTTATGAATAATGTACGACATGTCTTCCTGAAAACCAAATTCGAGCGCTTTATCGAATTCATCCAGTATAAGTGTACTTATCGTAGATTCATCAAAATTTTCGTGACGGAGGTGGTAAGCTATCCGACCTGGGGTGCCAATAAGTACTGCAGGAGGTTGCTCCAGATTATTTCGTTCCGTTCTTACCGGATGACCGCCATAACAGCAATTCACCTTAAAACCTGTAGCCATTTGTTTAAAAACAGTTTCAATTTGCAATGCAAGTTCCCGGGAAGGAACAAGCACTAAGGCCTGAACACCCTTAACTTCGGGTTTTAGGTTGTTTAGAATAGGTAATAAAAAACCAATTGTTTTACCTGAACCTGTTGGAGCAAGTAAAACTACATCACCACCCTTTTTCCATGCGGCAATAGATGCCTGCTGCATTTCATTTAGTGAAGCTATTTTTAAATTTTCCAATACCTTTTCTACCATCATGGCGCAAAGATAGCGGAATTAAGGCATTAAAACTTCAGATACTTCTTTCTTAAGTGTTTCATTGAGCTGTTTAGCCGAACCTCCATGTTCATAAGCATATGCCCTCTTTCACAGATCCATGTTGTCATTTTCCGATTTGCATGCTTAATTGGGGTATATACATTGTCGTTAAGCATTTCACTATAATCTACAGATGCCCTGCTCCTTTGCATCAAATAAAACTCATTTATCAATTCTGTCTTCATAATGATTTAATCTGATTAATTTATTATTGGTACATTTATATATATAATACTATCTAGTGCCGTTTTGTTTTAACGAATATTCCTTTTGCAATAGTATACCAAGCGTATATTAAAGATACCATAACCCACAACAAAACAGCACACTAAAGTGTTGACAACTAGCGAATTGTTAGCAATTAAACAATAAAGAATTAACTTCATTTTAATTTAATCCCCTTATTTTTAGGAAACCTGAATACGGGTTGTTTATGATAACACCAATTAGCGTATGATCTGGAAAAAATTTAGCGGCGAGGTAATCCACGCACCCATCTTAGAAGAAGTAGAAAAGGCCATCATCAGAGAAACTGAAAAAGGCTATCACCTTAAAGTTTGTATMGGTACAGATTCACAGGTCAAAGGAGCTTTAACTGATTTTGCGACTGTAATAGTCCTGTTAAGAGAGCACCATGGAGGTTTTATGTATATCCACCAGGAGAAAACACCTCAGCGCATGAGCATAAAGGAAAGAATGCTTATTGAAGTTCAAAAGTCTATTGAAACCGCTTACTCAATTTGCGATCTTTTAGATCTGTATGATGTAGATCTGGAGGTACATGCCGATATTAACACCAACCCAATGTTTAAATCAAACAAGGCTTTAAATGAAGCCATGGGCTATATCCTCAGCATGGGCTTTATTTTCAAAGCAAAACCCGAAGCTTTTGCCAGCTCAACCTGTGCTGATAAAATGGTGCATTAAATAAGGGCATATCTTTTAAAACTAATAGCCTATTACCACTTTGTTGTGGAAATGGTAGCAGGCTTCTTTGTTTCGGGCTGTGGATCTTTAATGGTATTACTCATAGTAGCTTTTAGCTTATCCGCAATTTTTTTGGATTCTCGGGCAATAGATGCTACATTCTTTTCCCATTCAGCATTATTTAATTTGCCTGGGGATTTCTCAAGCGCTGTACTAACAGCCACCGGAACGAAATTACCATAACGGTCCCGCTCATAAGGAGTAAACATAAAGTCGGTAAGTATTAATCGATATTTACCATTACGCAGTTCCAATGAGATGTTATATTTAGCCTCACCTGTTGGATGACCTACTCCTACAAGGCTTTTATTTAAAACCATTTTCCCTTTTCCATAAAAAGCAGTATCTCCTTCTGAAGAATTCAGTTTAATAGCTTTTGAGTAGCCTTTGAAAAAGCGCTTAGCATTTGCAGACATCACTTCTTTTTTAACAAGCGGAAGTTCTGCAACCTCTAAAAAAGTATACTTCCCGCGCTCATCCATGGGTAATACATTTGTTTGAGAGAATGCACTGAGACTAAATACGAATAAGGATAGAACAAACATTATTTTTTTCATCGGTAAATAATTGATTTAAAGCTTAGAAAAGAGAATAAAAAACCGCCAGAAGTAATATTCTGGCGGCTTAAAATTAAAAAATATTTTGTACAAATCCCTAGAATGCGTAAACAGCAGCCAGAGAGAATTGCGAGGCTGATTTAGACAGAGCACCGCTCTTTTTCACAAATTCCTGAGAATAATCTTTATCGCTATCGAAACGTACTTCAGGAATAAAAGTTAATCCACCTGCTTTAATATTACCAGATAAAGTAATGGCTGCTATACTTGCATCAGGTAGCTCACCTATACCCTTGTAATTAAAATACTCTCCTCTTAAACCCAATGAAACGGCAGGAGTAAATGCATATTGCGGATACAATGCAACACCTGTATAACCACCATTATCATTAGAAACAGAATAATCAGCAGCATTTAAGCCTAACTTGAATTTATCAGTTACCTGATAAGCTGTTGTTAAATCAAAAATAGTTCCCGTACCTCCAGCACCAGCCGAATAACCAGACAAGAAGTTCAGGTAAGCAGACCAGCCTTCAACAGGAGCCACCATTAACTGAGCACCTATATGAGATACTCCATTAAGATCCTGATAAACATTCCAGTCATTGAACAAACCAACCATTAAACTGGCTTTTTCTGAAAAGGCATAAGTTCCTTTGATACCCGCATTTTGAAAAGGGCCGGCACCAAAAAGGTAGGAAGTAGAATAGTTAAAGTTAGCCACCGGCGATATCACCTCATAACCAATAAACGTACCCATATAACCTGCAGTCATGCTAAATTTATCAGTAAATGCATAGTTAACGTACAAATTCTGGATATGGAAAGAGTTATCATCAGGTCCATTTGGAATAGATTGATATTGTCCTCTTGGTCCAAAAGATAATTCTCCAACAAATGAAGCTTTACCAGTAGTTTTCTTTAAAGCCAAATCGATCATCCCAATAGAAACCGAGTTTTGCTCTGAAGCAAAATAGGTTTTAATATTTGGAGCTTTCGCAAAATCATATTTAAAATATGTATCAACTGAACCCGAAATTTGCAATGGAGCTTCAGCGGCTTCCTGAGCGTAGGTAGCCGAAACAATAGATAGTAATGCTATAGTTAGTATTGATTTTAATTTCATAATTTTCGGTTTGAGGTTGATAATTCAGATAGTTTGTGGTTGGTTAAAATGTATTTTCAATTTCTGCCCCTGTTGAAGCAACAATCAAAGTACCTTGAGAATATTTCTCGTTATGTTGAGAAGCATCTAATCCTTCTTCTTCTTCTTCTGAAGTAACACGGATTGGCTGAACTACGTTGATTAATTTAAAGATGATGAAAGAAACTACGAAACTGAATATGATTACAATTACAGCTCCTTTAAGCTGAGTAAAGAAGAACTCAGGATTTCCATAAAACAACCCGTCTGCACCAGCGCTGTTAACAGTTTTAGTAGCAAATACACCGGTTAATAGCATACCAACAATACCACCTACACCGTGGCAAGGGAATACATCTAATGTATCATCTAAACTGGTTTTTTGTTTCCATGAAACAACAAGATTAGAAATAACAGCCGCAATTACACCAATAAAGATACTTGAAGGAATGCTTACGAAACCTGCACCTGGAGTAATGGCAACCAAACCCACTACAGCACCTATACAGAAGCCTAAAACAGAAGGTTTTTTACCTCTTGCCACATCAAAGAACATCCAAGCTAAACCAGCAGCACCAGCAGCAGTATTAGTAGTTAAGAAAGCCGAAACTGCTAAAGCATTAGCACCCAAAGCAGAACCTGCATTAAAGCCGAACCAACCGAACCAAAGTAAGCCAGTACCAATTAGTACATAAGGAATATTAGCTGGTGGAACTTCCTGATGCTCAATATGAGATTTCCTGCGTTTTAGAACCAAAGCACCAGCCAGGGCAGCCATACCAGCAGAGATGTGTACAACAGTACCACCTGCAAAATCAAGTACACCCATTTTTAAAAGGAATCCATCAGGAGACCAGGTCCAGTGTGCTAAAGGAGAATAAACAAATAGGGCAAACAATACAATAAACAAAATGTAAGAGGTAAAACGGATACGTTCTGCAACCGCTCCAACAACTAAGCCCGGAGTAATAATAGCAAACATCAATTGGAATACCGCAAACAATGAAAGTGGAATAGTTCCCCATGCCGGACCAGAATTTACACCCTGGAAGAACAAGAATGTGGTTGGATTACCTATAAATCCACCAATTGTTTCTCCAAAAGCAAGGCTAAAGCCTACAACAATCCAAAGCACGGTAATTACACCTGCAGCCACCACACTTTTAATCATGGTAGAGAGAACATTTTTACGATGAACCATACCGCCATAGAAAAATGCGAGTCCTGGAGTCATCAAAAATACAAGAGCTGAAGCAATTAATACAAATGCAATATCAGGCGCACTGTATTTTCCCTCGTCAAAGTTAGGAAGTAAGGGAATAAAAAGAGCCAAAATTGCAATTATCAATAAAACTGCAAATGGACCCCACTGTTTAAATAAAACTTTTGCCATAAATGTTAGATTTTACTAGTTTATAATTATACTTTATCTGATTTTTTGATAAAACTAGACAAAATTTTCAATTATTCATATTTTTAATCAAACAAAAACAACACAAAACATTAAAATATTCAAAAATTATAGCCAAAAACATTAAAATTTAATAAAATCACTATCAAATTTTTAAATATTTCTCACATTCAACACAAAAACACCTTTATTTTTTAACAAAAACATAAAAATTAACAAAAAACAAGATTTGCAAAGAAAAAAGCAAAAAACAGGATAAAACGGGATAAAACGGGATAAAAAAAGGGATTTCCCGAAATTTAGTACACTTTCAGACACACAATAGGCGCATATCGGCTTATTTTCAAGCAGAAATTATAAATTTCGAAAAGAAAAAGACAGAATCCCTGACCCAGCAATGGTTTTAAGGGGAACAAATTTTGGCATTACACCATTTATGGATTACCAATGAGATTTTTCAGGCAGATTACCCAAAAAAAAGAGCTATTTAAAGATTATCCGGAGATTTAAAAACAACCTCCGGATAAGAAACTACACCCTAATGAAAGAAAACAGATGCATCAACATCCTTAAGCTTACCAGAAGGTGTTTTATATTGTAGCTTTAATGTGTAACCTC
>NZ_JBFTIZ010000125.1:0-13500 GCF_056395165.1 Pedobacter sp. 10L46_2 | reverse complement strand
CCAACCCTGGTAACTCAATAAAAGATCGTATGGCGGTTAAGATGATAGAAGACGCTGAAAAAAGTGGTAAACTGAAACCTGGTGGCACCATCATAGAGGGAACATCCGGAAATACCGGTATGGGATTAGCTATGGCGGCCATTATAAAAGGTTACAAGTGTATTTTTACTACTACCGACAAGCAATCAAAAGAAAAGGTAGATGCTTTGCGTGCGTTTGGTGCTGAGGTAATCGTATGTCCAACTAACGTTGAACCTGAAGATCCAAGGTCTTATTATTCAGTATCTACGCGTTTAGAGCGTGAGGTTCCAAACTCATGGAAGCCCAATCAGTATGATAATTTATCTAACTCGCAGGCCCATTATGAGCAAACTGGTCCCGAAATATGGGCACAAACTGAAGGAAAGATAACTCATCTTGTAGTTGGTGTTGGTACAGGAGGCACAATTTCTGGTACTGGTAAATACCTTAAAGAACAGAACCCTAATATTAAGGTTTGGGGAATTGATACTTACGGATCGGTTTTTAAGAAATATAAAGAGACCGGGATATTTGATAAAAATGAGGTCTATCCTTACATAACTGAGGGTATTGGAGAAGACTTTCTTCCTAAAAACGTAGATTTTGATATCATTGACCTTTTTGAAAAGGTAACAGATAAAGATGCGGCTTTGATGACCCGTGATATAGCACGCAAAGAGGGGATTTTTGTTGGTAATTCAGCAGGTTCTGCCGTTGCCGGACTGCTGCAATTAAAAGATAAACTGAAGCCTGAGGATGTTGTGGTGATCATATTTCATGACCATGGCAGCAGATATATGGGTAAAATGTATAACGAGGATTGGTTAAGGGAGCGTGGCTTTTTAAAAGACGAAAAGCTTACTGCTGCTACTATTATCGATAAAAAAGACAAAACAGAAATTGTAACTATTGATTGTGAAAAGACTATTCTTGAAGCAATTAATACTATGCATATGCTAAATATCTCGCAGATTCCGGTTACCCAAAAAGAAATGGTTGTTGGTAAGCTGGCCGAAGGAGATATTTTAAAGGCTTTAATGGAAAATCCTTCACTTAAATCGGCTAAGGTTCAGGAGATTATGTCATCCGGGTTTCCTTTTGTTGACCTCAACACATCAATTGACAGAATTTCTGCGTTAATAAACATAGAAAACAGTGCGGTACTGGTTGAGACTGAGGGAGGTAAGATCGAAATTATCACGCAGTACGATATTATTAATGCTATTTCTGCTTAAATAAGCAACCGAGACAAAAACCACTATACAGTAAAAAAGCCCCAATTGGGGCTTTTTTATTTATCGTCATAATGTTTTTAATGTGATGGAGCAGAAGCCTCAATGCGCTTAATTTGTGCACCTAATGCACGTAAACGAATGTCAATGTCTTGATAACCACGCTCGATCTGCTCAATATTAAAGATTGTAGATTTTCCTTCGGCAGATAGGGCCGCAATTAATAAAGAAACCCCGGCACGTATATCAGGAGAAGTCATGCTGATACCCCTAAGTTTATATTTCTTGTCAATGCCGTTAACTGCTGCTCTATGCGGGTCGCAAAGAATGATCTGCGCACCCATATCAATCAATTTATCAACAAAAAACAATCTGCTTTCGAACATTTTCTGGTGAATAAGCACGTTTCCTCTTGCTTGTGTAGCAATAACCAACACAATGCTTAAAAGATCCGGAGTAAAGCCCGGCCATGGAGAATCGGCAATAGTAAGCATTGAACCATCTATAAATGACTCAATTACATAATGTTTTTGAGAAGGAATATAGATGTCGTCACCTCGCAATTCAAATTTGATACCCAGCTTTCTGAATACATCAGGAATTACACCAAGTTCTGAATAGCATACATTTTTAATGGTGATTTCAGACTCGGTCATTGCGGCTAAACCTATGAATGAACCAATTTCAATCATATCAGGAAGCATTCTGTGTTCAGTGCCGCCTAGTTTTTCAACTCCTTCAATAGTAAGCAGGTTGGAACCAACTCCGGTGATTTTGGCACCCATGCGGTTCAGCATTTTACAAAGCTGTTGCAGGTAAGGTTCACATGCTGCATTATATATGGTAGTAGTACCTTTGGCAAGTACAGCCGCCATAACAATATTGGCCGTTCCTGTTACAGAAGCCTCATCTAATAATATATATGCGCCTTTAAGATTTGTAGCATCTACATTAAAAAACTCTTTTTTAGAGTCGTACACAAACTTAGCCCCTAATTTTTCAAAGCCTAAAAAGTGAGTATCTAATCTTCTTCTGCCTATTTTATCGCCTCCCGGCTTAGGAATTGCAGCGGTACCAAAACGACCTAAAAGTGGACCGACTATCATGATTGAACCCCTTAAACCACCGCCTTTAGCTTTAAAGGCATCAGATAAGAAGAATTTAAGGTCAATGTTTTTAGCTTCAAAGGTGTAAGTGTCTTTAGATAAGCGCTCTACGGTTACCCCCATATCGCCCAGCAATTCAATAAGCTTGTTTACATCTTTGATATCTGGAATATTACTGATGGTAATTTTCTGATCTGTTAATAAAACAGCAGCAATGATCTGTAATAAATTCAACTTTGTTTAGATTAACATTGTCATCCAGTTCAAGCTGACCACCAGATAGTTCACGTAAATTTTTGAAGATTGTTTCATCAGCTACGCTATCTTTATTCCACGTAACATAAGCCATTTTCATGAAGTTTGCTATGCCTTGTACCATTGCAGCTCTGCGTTCTGGTTCATCAACAGCTTTAGCTTTTTCAATCATTACTTCAACTGTTTTGCCGTAATGCTTGTATTTGATTTTTTGCTGAGGATA
The DNA here is from genome assembly GCF_056395165.1 of Pedobacter sp. 10L46_2. Lineage (NCBI taxonomy): Bacteria > Pseudomonadati > Bacteroidota > Sphingobacteriia > Sphingobacteriales > Sphingobacteriaceae > Pedobacter > Pedobacter sp. 10L46_2. The sequence continues at coordinate 10,663 of NZ_JBFTIZ010000125.1, read as the reverse complement.
TCCAATATGGTCAGGTTTTATTAAGGCTGCTTCAGGAGTAGGCTTAGGATAAGGACTATCCACATCTATCTGATAACCGGATATGATGTGTAAATGGTCCCAAAGTTTATGTTTAAAATCGGCAACATCGCGCAAATGAGGATTTAAGAATCCCATTAAGTCGATTACTGCCTGTGCATATTTATTGCGTTCTTCACGATCGGGTAATTCAATAATGTACTTAACCATGTTTTGTACATTACGGCCATATTCGGCCAGAATTAATTCGTTTCTAGTGGTATTATAGTCGAAATTCATTTAATTTATTTCTATGAAGTAGCTGTTCAGGAATAACGGCTAAATTTCAATTTTTATATAATTCTCTTTGTAGATTATTTATAAGCCTTACGATTCTCTGTCTAAGTTAATACAGATTTAGCAAATATATATCTTATTTAACAATTCGCAATTTAGCAAATTTTAATAATAACTGCTTATTACCTAGTCCCTGAAAAAATACAGTAGCTTTTACATCAGGTAATGTACCTTCTAAGGCAACTATTTTACCGAAACCGAACTTTTCATGCTCTACATCCATGCCATTTTGGAATAGATTGGCGGCATCAGGAGCGAAACCAGGAGTAGGTACGTGTGCCTTTGGAAGCAATGAAGTAGTTTTTGGACGAGGAGCAGGGGAGCTGGTTCCTGTAGCTGTACCCGAACCAGAGCTAGACATTGCAGGTTTTGGTTTGCTAAAGCTATCCCTTTGTTGTGTCCAGCTTCTGCGTTCGCCATCAAAACTGTCTTGTCCTAAACTGCTTTTAGCTGGTTTTACCACCTCAATTTCTAAATAGCGGGCATTAATTTCATTTATGAACCTACTTGGTTCGCAATTGGTTAACGTTCCCCAGCGATATCTGGAAGTAGCATATGTTAAAGTCAGCTTTTTCTCTGCCCTTGTTATGGCAACATAAAATAATCGTCGTTCTTCCTCCAGGTCGGTACGTGAGTTTAAACTCATTTGCGAAGGGAACAGGTTTTCTTCTAATCCTACTACAAATACGTTTTTAAACTCCAATCCTTTTGCAGAGTGTATAGTCATTAACGAAACAGTCTCTTTATCTTTTTCATCCTGTCTATCATCATTGGTTAACAATGCGATATCCTGCATAAAAATAGCGAGACTTCTGTCTTCAATATCCTCACGCTCAGCAAATTCTTTGATACCATTTAGTAACTCCTGAATGTTTTCGTATCTGCTGCGTCCTTCAATACTATCGTCAGTATGTAATTCTTTTAATATGCCGGAGTGCTGTGCAATATAGAGTGCGGTTTCGTAAGCATCCAATTTTTTAGATTCTGCAGCAAAGCTTTGTATCAGCATGGCAAAATCATTTAATTGGTTTGCTATTCTTCCTTCTATATACTGTTGCGGACTGCATATTACCTGCCACATGGTGATGTCATGCTTATCGGCGGCAACTATGATCTTCTCAACCGTAGTATCACCAAGTCCGCGACGAGGGTAATTGATTACTCTTTTTATAGCCTCTTCATCACTGGGATTAAAGGTTAAACGGAAATAGGCAATTAAATCCTTTATCTCTTTACGTTGATAGAAGGAGAGACCTCCGTATATTTTATAAGGAACATTGAGTTTCCTTAAAGCCTCCTCCATAGCCCTTGATTGGGCATTTGTTCTATATAGAATGGCAAAATCGTTAAATTTAAGTCCTTTTGAACTGCGATCCTGAACAATAGCTTCGGCAACCAGTTTACCTTCTTCGTTATCTGTAAATGCGCGCTGAACTTTAATTCTATCGCCGGCCTCATTGTCAGAAAATACATTCTTCTCCAGCTGGTTTTTGTTATTTGCGATGATACTGTTGGCAACTTCAACAATGTTTTGTGTAGAGCGATAGTTCTGCTCTAATTTATATACCTGCAACTCAGGATAATCACGTTCAAAGTTTAATATATTCTGAATGTTTGCACCCCTAAAGGCATAGATACTTTGGGCATCATCACCTACAACACATATATTTTGGTATGCAGCAGCCAGTTTTTTTACAATTGTGTATTGCGAAAAGTTAGTATCCTGGTACTCATCAACCATCAGGTATTTAAATTTCTGCTGGTATTTATTTAATACATCCGGATGGTTCTTAAGCAAAACATTGGTTTTGAAAAGTAAATCATCAAAATCCATTGCTCCGGCTTTAAAACACCGTTTGGTATATGTTTCATAAATAGAACCCATTAAAGGGCGTTTATTGCTAACATCTTCAGCCTGAATTTCAGCGCTTTGAAGATACTCTGAATAAGAAACCAGGTTGTTTTTAGCAGATGAGATTCTATTGTAAACAAAGTTGGCATTATACAATTTATCGTCAAGCTGCATCTCTTTTAATATAGATCTGATCAGACTTTTACTGTCGTCCGTATCGTATATTGTAAAGTTAGATGGATACCCGATTTTTTCAGCTTCAACCCTTAATATCTTGGAAAATACGGAGTGAAAAGTACCCATCCAGATGTTTTTTGCTTCTGGGCCAACTACTTTCATAATCCTATCGCGCATGTCTTTAGACGCCTTATTGGTAAAGGTAAGTACAAGGATATTAAAAGGATCCACACCCTTTTGAATCAGGTGGGCTACTCTATATGTAATTACACGTGTTTTACCGGAACCAGCACCTGCAACTATCATTGCCGGGCCTTGTGTGTTTTCTACTGCTGCGCGTTGTTGGGGGTTTAAACCTGCTAAATAATCCAAAATCCGTTCCTGTTTCTGCTTTTAGGGTATAATACTTAAGATATAATCTTTTTAGGTTACAAAGCTACATTTTTTAGGAGTTGTTTCAAAAAGTATCTGGTACTGTTTCCAATTCGAATTTTACTTAGACAGTGTTTTCAACAGCTCCTTGGCGGGAACAGATTTAACATTTCCATCTTTATCGCCAACTATCAAGTTTTCGTTGTTGGCCGCTGAAGATTCAGCAAGTTTACGAAGCGCCTTGTTAACACCATTAATTATGTTGGCGGCTAATTCATTAAGATCTGTCTTATTATCCTTAATTATCATTGCTTTGAGTTATAATGGTTTGCCAAATATCGTTATTTTTTATTTCTGCTCCCAATTTACTTGAACCTTGAGCAATAATTTCGGAAGCTAAATCCATATTGTCAATTACAAACCAATTATTACAAATTGGCATATACAATTTTAATAGGTTTTTAATTCCCCGGTAATATCTTCGTTTAATTACATCTTCGGGTATATCATGTCCTCCATTACTTACGCGTTTTGCTACCCGTTGTATTGCCATCTGAGGGGAGCTTAACCAAAAATAAAGCAAACTTACTTCATAGCCCTTTTCTTGTGCTTTCTTAACCATTGTAACGTAACTTCTTGTTGATAATGTGGTTTCAAACGCAAAATCAGCACCTTCATTCATTAATTCCTGGATTCGGCTTAACATTATTCTACCTGCTTCAAAAGCAACACCTTCCGGATTAAAGGGTGAAATTCCTGCTGCTATGTTATCAGCATTAACGAACTCTTTGCAGTTCAGTATTTCTGGTAATATAGTGTAACTAGCAGTGGTTTTACCTGCACCATTACATCCTGCTATAATATATAGATTAGACATGACTACGAAGTTACCAAATATTGAAGAGTTGAGGTATGTTTTGTTGCTTCGTCATCTCGACGATAGGAGAGATCTCTTGCTTATGCTACTTGCTACGCAGCTACTTCGTTGTCAAGAGATCTCTCCTATCGTCGAGATGACGATCGCCTTAGAGCGACCGCCTTAAAACGACTGCTTTAAGTCGACTGCTTTAAGACAACCGCCTTGAAAATATGCTAAATACTTCCCAGGTATCGGCTGTTTCCTATTTTTTTCCTGTTTAATGAGCTGATGCTTACATAAACTTCAAGCCTTTTGCCGGCCATTTTTGGATTAAATTTAAAAGTACACTGCTTATCACGACGTTTTATGCCACCAGAAAAACCATCTGTTACATGTAGTTCAGGACAATAAATCACCAGCATAACCTGATCATCAAAAGATGTATTTTTAATCCCATTGTCTAACCAGCTCAGTTTTAAAACATTAGGAGCTTGCAGTTCCATAGCTACTTCTTCAATCATAGGTAAATTGCCTTTACTGATCACAAATTCATGGTAAACTACTGTGTAATTGGGGTGTGTGCCTACAACAACTTTATGATAATTTTCAGAAAAAGCTGCACTAATCTCTGTTCTTTGCTCTGGTGATGCATAAAACCTATTGACACATAGGGATGGAAAGGTACCAGCAGTTCATTCATGAACCTTAGTTTTTGCCTGCTTTCTATTTGAGCAGGCGTATTTGATTTCTTGTTTTTTTTCTTTGGAACCTGACGTAAATAGGGAATGCCTTTCCATATTCCTCCGATTACTGGGCCTATCTTACCAGATACTGCGTCTAAGATTCCTTTCTTAATTTTTGCCATTGTTTTAATTTTAATAGTGAAACATTTATTTAATTATCTTATTGTACTTTAATACATCTCCGTTTTTCTATCGATTTTTATATCACTCTAAAAAGCGTTTTAAATGATAAAGGTCGTTCAGAGTCGTTTTAAAGTCGTTAAATAGTCGTCTGAAAGTCGTTTATTTAAGCTAGTTGAACCAGACCAAATCAGGCGTCAGTACAACGCTTATAACAATCCAAATCATTTCAGATTCAAAGTAAAACATAAAAAAAATATTATGGCAGTCCCAGGGGGTCCCGGACCCCCCTGCTAAAAAGGCTCAAAAATGCAGTCAGTTGGCTGGAAACAAAGAAAAATTTTTATTATTTTTTTACTAAAACGAGTAAAATTTAAGCATTTACCAATGTGTTGTGGTTAATTACATCCAATCTTTTTTGGAAACCTCAATCTTATACGTCCAATAGTTTACCAAACTTTTAATGTAGCTGTAGTTCCCATATTTGAAGTGTATTACACCGGCTGCAGTATGGATGATTAAATGCCCCACATCTGCACCTTTATGCCAAAAATATTGTTTGGCAGTTATTGCCTGGATTTTATGTGGCTCAATGATCTCGTGTTCTACGTCCCATATGCCACTTTTTTTAATGATGAAATGCTCATCAACATATAATCTGTGGCGCTTAAATTCGAAATACAGCATTGTGCCAACCACTATTATATAAGGTAAAGCCATAAATAAATAGTTTCTTAGAAGGGGGAGGGCATAGCTGCTTAACAATGCAAATACTGATATTGGAAATACAATCCAGATCATGGTTTGCAGAAAGATGAAACGGTAGTTTGGTTTTAGTTCTGCACCTTTTGTTGGTGCCCTGCTGAGAATCATCTTTAAAACTTCATTACGCTCTGTTTCGCTGCAACCGGGTATTTCTATATCCGATTTTTTACTGTCTTCCTTATCAGCAGAATCAAATGAAGCCTGCTTAATTTTCATGTTCAGCAGATCGAATTTTTTCTGGAAATAATTCTGACTGTATGCACTTAATTGAACTTTATTAGGAGTTAGCAATACATTTTTGCGCGTAAATAAGCCGGAACTGACTGCGAGTGCTCCTTTTTGCTTAATGATTTTAAAGTTGAAATACTTTACAAATGTTCTGACGATGTTTGTTGCCAGGATCATAATTAAAGCAAATGCCACCACAAAACACAAAGAGAAAAGAGTGATACCTTTGCTGAGCATCTTAGTAAATTGTTCCCTTTCTATTTCCAGCGCATCTGTATAGTCTTTAAATAATTGGAAAGCTCCAAAAATAAAACCTGTTAATAATAACAAACTGGCTCCATAGTTAGTGGTTATGCCTATTTTAAGTAGGGTATTGGTGCTTAGTTTAAGGAGAGGAGGAGCTGACTCTACAACCTGATTGTCTGCTTGAGTATTAACGGTTTCGCTTTCTGAAAGGTCACGACTCAATAGCTTTTGCTTAAGAATAGTCGCTGTAGCATGATCTATAGCTTTAATGCTTGCTTCTTTCTTTTCGCTTCCGGCGGTATCAATTTCCAGGCTATAGACCCCAACAACCTGCTGTAACAGGTTCTGATTTATATTTACCTGCTGTATTTTATTGAGTTGAATAGTGAGGGAGGTTTTGCTGAAAATGCCACTATTGATAATGAATTCTTGCCGCTTCTCATCCAGAAAAAAAGTGAACTTTTGGTAGCTGAAATAAGCAAATAGTGCCAGAACTATTGTTAACAAGCATAAAAACGCAATGAGTATCAATGCCAGGTTGCCCGAATCTTTTGACTTAACTATAATCAGGATAAGAGGAAGTGCCAAAGCTCTAACTACCTTTTGAAAACTATTGGCAAACATGATAATAATGCCTGATGCTGATTGTTTTCGGGGCGCTGAAAAATCGTATGTTATATTAGGTTCTTCAGACATCTTTAATCAGCCTCATTTATTTGCTTCATGAGCAATTCTTTAATGCTTTTTGCATTGTCGATTTCAATTCCGGGAATATGTAAGCTACCCGAACTGCCTCCGGCAGTAAAAATTCTTAATTCGCCTAAGCCGTATATTCTTGAAAATAAGCCTTCGTCTAAAGCAATATGTTGTATTCTGGAAAAAGGAACTATAGTGGTTGATAAGGCGATAATTCCGCTGGTGTATAAAATGTCCTTTTCTCGAACAGCAAATCCGCGTTTTTTAAAGCTGGCTTTGTATAAAATGAATAACAGGACTGCGAACACGATATAAATGCCAATTAATGTATATAAGTAGGCTCTTGCATTGGCATTAAGTATTAGTAGTGTAACCAAACCAGCAGCTAAGACTAATAAGAATATAAAGATATTGATGAGCATTACATTCCAGTACTTGCTGTTTAGTGGGTTTAGATGTACTTCTTCATATTTGGGTAATGAATCTGTATCTATGGTTTCATTAGTGAATTCCGTCATTCCTGCTTTTTTGATGATGTACTGAACGAAGTTAGGGAATTATTTTTCTTGTGAACAATAGCTATCATGTAAAACAATCAAGTATTTTAAACTAAATAAATTTGAAATAATAGTTGCGAATGTGTAACAGGATAGTTACCTTTATCGTGAGAGCGTTAATTTAAGGGGGTAAGCAGAAATGTTTATCCCTTTTCTTTTTAATATCATTCTAAAAAAGTATTTCAACCAAGTATAAATTAGCGTCTGCAAATACTACCAACTGGTATAATTTAATTAGTTTTGCTACCACTAACTAAGGACTTTTTTCTGTAGAAAATTGTAAAAAATCCTAACATAAAGGTGCCTTTAAACTAACTTAAAATAAATTCGTAAAAACTAATTTGTTATGCAAGAAATCAAAAAATATGTTGAAGAAAATAAGCAACGCTTTTTAGATGAGTTGTTTGAATTGTTACGCTTCCCATCGGTTAGTGCCGACCCAAAATATAAGGGAGATGTGCTGAAAACTGCTGATTATGTTGCCCAAAAACTTAAAGACGCAGGTGCCGATAAAGTAGAGATCTGTGAAACTGCTGGCTATCCAATTGTTTACGGAGAGAAAATTGTTGACGAAAGTCTTCCTACAGTATTAATTTACGGTCATTATGATGTGCAACCTGCAGATCCATTGGAATTATGGAAAACGCCTCCCTTTGAGCCTACCGTGCGCGATGGAAAGATTTATGCCCGTGGTGCCTGCGATGATAAAGGCCAGTTTTACATGCATGTAAAGGCTTTTGAGTTGATGATGAAAACCAACACGCTGGCATGTAATGTGAAATTTATGATTGAGGGTGAGGAAGAAGTAGGTTCTGCAAATCTTGGCATCTTTGTAAATGCGAATAAAGAGCGTTTGAAAGCTGATGTGGTATTGATTTCTGATACTTCAATGATCAGTATGGAGAATCCTTCAATTGAAACAGGCTTGCGTGGTTTAGCTTATATGGAAGTTGAAGTTGTTGGTCCGAACCGCGATTTGCACTCTGGTGTATATGGTGGTGCGGTAGCAAACCCAATTACCATATTATGTAAAATGATTGCTTCCTTACATGATGAAAACAATCACATCACTATACCTGCTTTTTATGATAAAGTAATTGAACTTACGGATGCAGAGAAAACTGCTTTAAATGCGGCGCCATTTGATTTGAAAGAGTATAAAGAGGATCTTGAAATTGCTGCTGAATGGGGTGAGAAAGGCTATTCGACACTTGAACGCACCGGAACCAGGCCTACTTTAGAAGTGAATGGAATTTGGGGTGGTTATATAGGAGAGGGTGCTAAAACTGTACTTCCTTCAAAAGCGAATGCTAAAATTTCTATGCGTTTGGTGCCTCACCAAAGTTCAGATGAAATTGCAGAGATCTTTACCAAGCATTTTGAGAGTATTGCGCCAGACTACGTTAAAGTAAAAGTTACTGCACATCATGGTGGTGAGCCGGTAGTAACACCTACGGATAGTATAGCATACCGCGCTGCAGAGCAAGCCATTGTTGATTCTTTTGGTAAAAAACCTATTCCTACACGTGGTGGTGGTAGTATTCCTATTGTCGCTTTGTTTGAAAGTGCTTTAGGTATCAAATCTGTGCTTTTTGGCTTTGGTTTGGATAGCGATGCGCTGCACTCGCCAAATGAAAAGTATGATATTTATAATTACTACAAAGGAATTGAGACGTTGCCTTTGTTTCATAAATATTTTGCGGAATTGAGCAAAGGGTAACTGGCTTTTTACTTCGGTTTGGTTATTTAATAAAAACACCAATATTCCTTCTCTCCTCGGATTTAGAAATAAAATCCGCATGTCGATCAGGAACATTGGTGTTTTTATTTGAGCATAACATAGAACTCATCATGTTATTATATTAGAGATAATTTAATGTTGAGCCTTTAAATACTTTTGTATTTTTGTCGCATCATGCCGCCAGCACAAAGAAAAACACCCGTTTCGCAAAAGACTTCTATTCCGCGAAAAACTACCGTACCACGTAAAAAGGCCGTTCCCCGAAAAAAGCAAACAAAGAAAAAGCCCTGGTCATTGCAAGTTAAGTTCATGCTTGTTGCGGTGTTGCTGGTTCTTTTATCTCCTTTTTATTACGCATACATTATTAAGGGATTTACTTCAACATGGAGATGGCTAAAGGATTTGGGTGAGGATCCTGCATATCGTACCTATCGCAGCTTTAATATCCGGATACCAAAGGATTACAATATACATGGTATAGATGTTTCCTATTATCAGGGTAAGATAGATTGGAAAAGGGTTAAGGCGATGGAAGAAGATGATGTGCGCGTGCATTTTGCATTTATAAAGGCAACAGAGGGGATGCTTAGTGTTGATCCTTATTTCCAACGAAACTGGCGGGAGGCTGCCAAAGTAGGTATTGTGTGTGGAGCATATCATTTTTTCAGACCTCAGAAATCGGGGAGCTGGCAAGCTAAGTTCTTCCTTCAAACTGTAAAATTCGAGGCTGGGGATCTTCCTCCTGTTGTAGATATAGAACAATTAAATGGTACTTCGCCTGCAAATATGCGAGCGCAACTGAAAGAGTTTGTTTCTTATATAGAGAAAAGAGAGCAGGTAAAACCGATTATTTATACCGGGCTGTCGTTCTATAATGACTATTTGAAAGGATACTTTGATAATTATCCTTTGTGGATTGCCCATTATCATCAACCAAAGCTTAAAGTTAATGAAGCTACCAAATGGTTCTTTTGGCAACACTCTGATAAGGCAAGAATCTCAGGTATTAATCACGCAGTAGATTTTAATGTTTTTAAAGGTGATAGTACAACCTTTTCACAAATGTTGATTAAATAAAATCCTTTCTGTTAATGGTTAGCTTAAGTTATTTAAAAGAAAAATAACTACAGTTATAAATATATAATGAATCATTATTTCTAATATTACTAAAAATTATTTTTAAATATTGGGGGTATGCAGGAGCTGGTCATTCGCATTCGGGAAAATGAGGACGAATCTGCATTTAATGAGCTTTACGAGGGATATGCAAATAAGTTTTTCCGGTTCGCACAATCATTTGTGGGAGAGCGTGAGATTGCAGAAGAAATTGTAAATGATGTGTTGGTAAGGCTMTGGATTGAGCGTAAGGAAAACTTGCGCATCAACAATATGCAGGTCTACCTTTATACATCGATAAAGAATGCATGCTTAAATCATTTGCGTAGCATTACCTCTAAAAAGAATAATGAAATAAAGGTAACTGAAGCGTATTATTTTCATTTGTCGGTTGATCCATCCCAGATTCTGATCAGTAAAGAGTTGTCAGATAATATGCTGAAGGCTATTAACGACTTACCTGCCCGATGCAAACTGATCTTTAAAATGGTAAAGGAAGATGATTTGTCTTGTAAAGAAGTAGCGAGTATTCTTGGGCTTTCTGATAAGACTGTATTTGCACAGCTATCCATTGCACTTAAAAAGCTCGATTCGGCAATTCATAGTAAGTAGGATTGAGATTGCGCACGGTTTAGGTTGAGATAAAGACTTGCGTGGAGATGATGGCTTAAGGATGGTAAAAGCCATTTACAAGAATTTCAAAAATATTTTTATTTCTTTTAGGAATATCGATACCCTCGCGTGTCTTTACCTTAGACACTATTTATATATATGATAAAATCCAGGTTTATTGAATTAATGGCCAAAAGCATATCTAAGTCTTCAACACCAGAAGAA
>NZ_JBFTIZ010000124.1:0-16160 GCF_056395165.1 Pedobacter sp. 10L46_2 | reverse complement strand
ATACATAAGATATAATCAATACCCAAGTTTAGCCTTCTATATCGCCAACTAAAGTGTTGAATTTTATCTTTATATGAGTTTTGGCTTGTTTCTGAAATTCTTCTGGTGTTTGCCCGGTTTGCTTTTTAAAGAATCGGCTAAAGTACGGACGGTCAGAAAAACCCAACTCATAAGCAATCTCTTTAATGGTATTCTCGCTGTGAATGATACTGCGTTTTGCCTCCAAAATAAGTCTGTCATGAATCAGTTGCATACCTGTCTTATTTAGTTTGTCCTTAAGGATTTGGTTGAGGCGTTTAGAACTAATCCCTAATTTGCCTGCATAAAAATCAGTGTTTCGAACTTGCTGGTAATTACTTTCCAACAGCATTAAAAATTCATATACCCTTTTTTGATGGATATCCTGGGTGGTGAATTCATGTTCTTTTACCTGGATCAGTTTAAGCAAAAAAACTTTGAGCAATGCCCTTACCATAATAATATTATTGCTGGTATATTCTTTATCCAGTAATTGGAATATTCCCGAAAGTTCAGTGGCTGATGTTTCATTTAGCCTGAGGCAGGAAAATTCACCCTGTACATTAAATATTTTGAAAAGATCAAGAAGAAATTCTTTATCTTCTTCTTCCAGCATACTTCTTTTAAAAGAAATCAGCTCGCCATTTTTTCCCGCTTTATTCAATTGATGAACCCTATATGGGGGGATCAGATAAATCCAGTCAGCCTTTGCCTCCAGTTCTGTGTCTTTTAGTGCGTGTAGGGCTTCTTCATTTTTTAGCCAGACAATCTCAAAAAAATCCTTCCGTCCGGGGTCATTAAGATAACTCGGAGGGCAATTACCCAAATTCCGTATATAAATTAACGATTTTTCAAGTCCCGGTTGCAGTGCTGCATTTATCATGGCATAAAGATAAGGACTATGAGTTTGTTGTATTGGACGATTGGGAAATTATGGTGGACTATTCGGAAACCCTTCTTTTTTTGTGGCTTATTTATGACTTTTTGACCCTTTATTTTCCTGATTGTCCCACATAATGCGCTGATTGTGTAAGGCTAAACCGATTAGCCCTCATTACTTTTACGGAGGATTAAACAATAAGAAAAATGGAGATTGAAAACATAAGTGAGAAGCAGATTGCTAATGATATCCGTGCCAGTCTGGAGATGATTTTAGTTGAAAATACCTGGTTGTTAAAACAAATGGATTTCAACGAAGTGGCCACTCTGGTTAATTATGTTGGGTCTGCTAATCATATTTTTATTATTGCAGCCGGGCGTTCTGGTTTTGCGATGCGGTCGGCTGCAATGCGATTTATGCACCTGGGGCTTAAAGTTTACTTTGTGGGCGAAACCATTACGCCTGCCATACTAAAAGGAGATCTATTAATTGCGGCCTCCGGATCCGGAACAACTAGTACAATTGTAAGGGCGGCACAGAAGGCAAAGGAAGTTGAAGCCATTGTTGTCGCGATCTCAACTCAAGAGCACTCGCTACTTTCTGGTCTTGCAGATCAATTAATTTTGATACCTGCAGCAGGAAAGCAAGATCTTGAGAGCAGTCGCTCTAGGCAATATGCAGGAAGTTTGTTTGAGCAATTCTTGCTGTTATTAATGGATTCAGTATTTCAGTCATTGTGGAAATTTAATGGTATACCAGCCGCAGAGCTATGGAAAAGGCATGCAAATCTTGAATAAATACAATCAATCAATTATATATTATCATTATGGCAAAATTACAAGTAGCAATAGATTTATTAACCACAAAAGAGGCATTGGCATTGGCAGCTAAAGTAGCACCCTATGTAGATATTATTGAACTGGGGACACCTCTGATTAAGAACATGGGGTCGGCAGTTATTACAGCGATGAAAAACGCGCATCCTGATAAATTGGTTTTTGCAGACCTTAAAACTGCAGATGCAGGTGAGTTGGAAGCTGATGTCGCCTTTACTGCTGGTGCAGACTTAGTTACAGTAATGGGAGCAGCGGGAGATGCTACAATCATTGGCGCTGTTAAAGCAGCAAAAGCCCATGGCAAAGGGGTTGTTGTAGACACGATTGGTTATCCGGATCGGGTGAGACGCGCTCAGGAAGTAAGTAAACTGGGAGTGGAATTTGTAGAGCTTCACGCTGGTTTAGACGAACAGTGGACAGATGGTTATTCAATTCAGGTATTGATAGACGAAGCTGCAAGAGTTGGAGTTCCTGTTTCTGTAGCGGGTGGTGTAAACATCAGTAATGTGGTCGCTGTTGTCGAAGCGGGAGCAAAAGTGATAGTTGCAGGTGCAGCAATTTATCAATTGAAAGACCTTCTTAATTCATTTTCAATTTATAATTTTCTATATTGTTAATCATTAACAAAAAGCCCAATATGATATTAGAAGTTGCTGCCCTGTATATTAAGGAAGGACGAAATGATCAATTTGAATCAGATTTTATAGAAGCGGGTCAATATATAAGTTCAATAACCGGATACATCAGACATAGTTTGCAGAAATGTATTGAACAAGACAACAAATACTTATTACTTGTTGAATGGGAAAATCTCGAAGACCATACAATTGGATTCAGACAATCTGAAGTATATAACAATTGGAAAGAGGCTTTACATCATTATTACGATCCATTTCCAATAGTAGAACACTTTCATGTTGTGGTTACCAATCCGTTACCAGCACATTAAAGGCGTAAAATATGTTATTAAATCAAAAGAAAAGGAAATTACAAGCTTTCGGAATAATTGCATTTATACTAGTGCCTTTGCTGGGGTGGGTATTTCCTTCGAAAGCAAAACCTAATCCGCCGGTTAACAGGCCAAATATAATTTATATACTTACTGATGATATGGGGTATAGCGATGTGAGTAGTTTTGGGGGTAATTTTGTACCTACACCCAATATTGACAGGATTGCTGCTAACGGCAGGAAATTTACTCATTTTTACAGTGCTGCGCCAATCTGTTCCCCATCAAGGGCGGGTTTTATAACAGGTAACTATCCAGCAAGATGGAATTTTTCGACTTACTTAGATAATCGCAAACATAACCGTAATGCGCAGCAAGCAGATTTTCTTGACCCTGAAGCACCCACTATTGCTAAAATTTTTAAAAGCGCCGGATATGCTACAGGACATTTCGGAAAATGGCATTTGGGTGGAGGCCGTGATGTTACCAATGCGCCTGGATTTGAGAAATATGGGTTTGATGAGCATGCTAGTACCTACGAAAGTCCTGATCCCGATCCTTTAATTACTGCTACAAACTGGATCTGGTCTGAAAAAGATAGTATAAAACGATGGGACCGTACTAAATACTTTGTAGATAAAACATTGGAATTTATGCAGAAACATAAAGGACAACCTTGTTTTATTAATTTATGGCCTGATGATGTACATACTCCATGGGTACCTCGAAAAGAAACAGAATATACAGGCCAATATCCGATGAATCCGGAAGAAGAGGCTGCATTTAAATTGGTATTAAAAGAATACGATATCCAGATTGGCAGGCTGCTGGATGGGTTGAAAAAGCTTGGGCTAGATAAAAACACCATTGTTATTTTTACCAGCGATAATGGGCCGCTGCCAAGCTTTAGAGGCACTCGGGCTGCCGGATTACGCGGTACTAAACTTTCTTTGTATGAGGGGGGCACCCGCATGCCATTTATGATCAGTTGGCCGGGCCACATAACACCCGGTACAACCGACGAGACCTCGGTATTAAGCGCACTTGATTTGTTACCTTCATTAGCTAAAATAGCAGGGGTAAAACTACCTAGCAGCTATCGCGGCGACGGTAAAGACCGTAGTACAGCGTTGCTGGGAAAGCCATCTCCCAGAAATATGGATATGTATTGGGAATATGGCCGTAATGATATCGCATTTAAATTTCCCAAAGGTCGCGATAAAAGTCCTAATCTGGCTATACGGTCAGGGCAGTGGAAGCTTTTGATGAACAGCGATGGTAGCAATGCACAACTGTATAACATTCAAAAAGATCAAAATGAATCCAAAGACCTGGCCGCAGATAACCCAAAAATTGTTCAGGGATTGAAAACCAAATTGGATAAATGGTGGACATCACTTCCTAAACTAAAATAATTATTTTATCTATTCTGAAAGTTTTTTTACTTCTTCCAGGCCCTTGGTAAAGCCGTTATTCATAACCTCCTCCCATTCTTCGCCTACCTGCACAGAAGCTTTAAGTTTAGTAATACCATTGTCTTCAGAAAGATGGTATTCTTCCAGGGAGCCTGCCCAGCTTTTCACCCTTTCGCTGGTGGTATCTTCTTTGCCATCTATTACTTCACCTAAATGCTCAAACACGATGTGATAAGGCTCATTTTTTATTTTAATGGTACTAACCATACCATTACCTTTTCCATCCAGGAAGAGTGTTTTACCACCAACCTTCCAATCACTTTCTACTTTGGAACCACCACCAGGATTAAAGGCGTCTGTCCATTGTGAATAAGTTGGCTCATTCCAAAGCGTGCTCCAAACTTTTTGGGCCGGTGCTTTGATCTCTTTTGTGAACTGTAATGTTTTCATAGTAATATTTTTTTAGGGTTAATATATTGTTTAACAAAACTATAGAAAAAAGTAAGCGCGTATGAGGTATTGATGCGACAATTTAAGGGCTTAATTACGACTTGTTTTATCTCTTATAAACAGCTTCATTTTTATATGGTTTGGATAGGGCAGATTTTTTCAACATAAAAAAGAGCAGCCATGAAATGGCTGCTCTGGGAACAAGGGGAATTGAGGGTTAATAAACTTTTTTCTGAGCATTAAACTCTGTCCAGGTTTTTAACCAGGTAGTACCAGCAGCTGTTCCGGCTGCAATTGCACCACGGGTTCCTACCGGAGAAGTTGCCTGAGGGATCAATACATCAGGGCTATAGCTATAAGTTGTATAATTTGCTGCTGTAGGGCCTGCGTAGAAAGAAGTAGGGAGTGCAGAACCTAATTTTAGATAAGCATTTGCAGAAGCACCAGTATTGTCAGGAGTTACAGAACCACCTGCTGCGGCAAAAGCATGCAGGATGTTATTGGTATAAGTACCTGAAGCACCACCTTCATAGATAACACCTGCAGGGAAACCAGCGATCACAGAATTCTGAATGTCAAGACCTGAATCAATACCATTTGCATCAGAACTTCCAGATGAAGTACTGTGAGTAGAATTGATTGCTTTTAACCCAACTGCATACTGGATAGAACCAGTATATCCAAAATCGAAATCGAAATCATCATCATCGCCACCAGCAGCTACAAGGTAAGTTGCATTTACAGTTCCACCGAAGAATTCAAAACTGTCATCAGCTGAGTAGGTTACCTGGATGTGATCTAAAGTAGTACCAGAACCAACACCACCTAAGGTTAAACCATTGATTTCATTGTCAGCAAAAAGTTTAAATCCAGGATATTCAATCCTTACATACTTTAATGTTCCTGAATTGTCGGCAGTTGTTGATCCACCATAACTAACATCAACGCCAGCAGGAGGAGTAGGTAATCCTTCGATTACAGTAGTGGTTGGTTTATTAGTTTGTGCACTACCTAATAAAATGATACCACCAAAATCTGCTGCAACACGACTACCTGGAGCTGCCGGAGAGGTAAATACAATTGGCAAAGCCTCAGTACCTACAGCATCAATTTTAGCACCTTTAACTACTACTAGAACACCGTGGATTGGTTTGGTAACAGTTTCCGGTAATCCTGTATCAGGATTGGTTTGAGTACCGGTGTAGTTTTTGTCTACTCCTGAGGAAAGAATTGTTCCTGCAGGAATTTTTAAAGTTTTACCAGAAGGTACATAACTAACTCCATCAATTAACCAAACTTTGCTGCTGGTTAGATTAATGATGTTGTCTGTTGCATTTCCGTCAAAGTTGTCCTGGATCACACCATCTGTGTTTACCGGAATACTTTGAGTTGGATTCGAAAATCCTGCTGATAAAGAACGATTGAAGTTACCGCTTCCGTCGTTGTTTTGATCTTTTTTACAGCTTGATACTGTAAGAGCGGCGGCGGCTACCATAGCTACCAGGCCTGCGTTTTTCAAATGTTTTACCATTTTTTTTGATTTTAATTTTTAGTACTGCTAAGTTAAGGGATGTAGTGTTAAATTAATATTATTTATTTATTTTAATAATTTAATATTCAAATTGTTATGTTATTTATATTAAGTATTTATTTATATAAAGATAGGCCGATTTAATTCATAAATAATGCGTTTACCTGCACTTGGTAGGGTTTGCCGTCAGTACCCACCATATTCGCACCTGATGCTTCTACAGTCTGCTCATTGATATATAAGGTGATGATATTGTAAAAGATTCCATTATTATAATCGTTAATATCAACAACCCCAGCAAAACCTTCATGTAAAGGTTGTTTTGTTGTGGAATCGATAATATAGAATATGAGGTAGCCGTCGCCAGTTACAGGAGTAAAGGTTTTGTAGTTAGTGTATCCTCCGAAGTTAGAGCTAACGTTTTCAATGGTATCCAGATCAGCAAAATCTCCAAGATTATTGTCAAACATTTTTATAATGATATCTACGTTTTTCGGTAAACATTTTTGCGCGAGATTGGCAATTTTAATTTTCATAAAACCTTCTTCGGGTTTCGGCTCATTTTCCTGGGTATTTTCAACTAATGCTGGCTTTGCCTCAGACGAAGGTTGAAACAGTACTAAATTCTTGATGCCGTTCTCTTCAACAGTAATAATTGTATCAGTTAATACCTTGCCTTTGTCGTCTTTAAAACTCAATTTGCCTTTTCCAATGGGAACTTTGATATTTTTAGTGAGATCAAGTCCCACCGAAATTGTGGTTCCGTTATAATCGATGATCAATGGATTAACCAATGTTTGATTTCCAAAATTTATTTTTCCAAATCGCTGAGCTGTTAGTGCAATTTCCTTCTTGCATGCAAGTAGGAAACAACCTAGTGACAGTGTTAAAAGGATTATTTTTTTATAGAATGACATGCCTTTAAAAGTTATAAGTAAAAGATAAGTTGTAGCTGCGGCCGTACTTAACCCGGTAGCGTAATAAGTCTCCTAATTCAGGTTCGTACCTGTCTGTTCCCTTTAGTTTTTTGAAAGGCTCTAATGAATCGGAGGTTTCTGACCAGGAGTTCGCGTTGGTATAATACTCGTCTGCTGCGTTGAGTATATTGCTGATGTTCAGTTTGATCTCCGCCTTTTGTTTAAGAATTCTTCCACTCAGCTGCAGGTCCAATAGACTTCTAGGCCGTTGAAATTCCGTAGCAGAAGGAGTGGATACGATATAAGAACGAAAACCGGACCTGTTGAAAGAAACATTTGTCCCGAAATACTTGGACTGATAAGCGAGTCCCGCATTGATAATGTATGGAGATTGACCAATTAATGGTCGCTTTAATGATTGTATTACATCAATATACCGAGGTGCGTCTTTTGGTTTATCCGGATTAAAATCAGGATTTTCCATCTTTTGAAATGTTTTTATTTCGCTCCAAATTACCGCAGCGTTTCCATACAAGCTAAAATTTTTCAATTCTTCGGCAATG
This sequence comes from Pedobacter sp. 10L46_2, assembly GCF_056395165.1. Classification (NCBI taxonomy): domain Bacteria; kingdom Pseudomonadati; phylum Bacteroidota; class Sphingobacteriia; order Sphingobacteriales; family Sphingobacteriaceae; genus Pedobacter; species Pedobacter sp. 10L46_2. Next base: position 8,601 of record NZ_JBFTIZ010000124.1, on the reverse strand, counting down.
ATACCCAGAGATTTGCGCCATTCCATTTCAAATCCATAATTTATTGCAGAATGCTGATTTTTATAGGTCAAAGTAGTTTGAGTTGCATGAGGTGTTTCATTCACCAGCTCCACGGGCTTGTCTAGTTTTTTGTGAAATGCCGATATGGAGATAATTTCATCGGGATTAGGATAGAACTCATAACGAAGGTCAATATTTTGTACGCGGGTGCTTTTAATATTGCCTCCAATAATAAATGCCTGTAATAGAGGATCAGGAAAACCATAAACCTGGGTTTCTCTAAAATCCGGACGTATGATCGTTTGGCTATATGCACCTCTAAAGTTCATTTTTGAAGTCAGACTGTAAATCGCATTCGCAGAGGGAAGAAAATACCAGTTTTTTTCACCTGTTTGTTCTGGTACCGTGCCTTGATATATTTTGTCTGGAAATTTTTGTTCTTCCTGCTCTCTTTTTCTTATCTCGGCTTCCTGTTTATTCTGTAGATTGAAGTTTTCAGCACGAACTCCATATACCAGGCGCAACTTTTTGGTAAGAAGCTGATCCAGCATTAAATAACCTGCGTGATATTTTGAATTTGCCTTGCTGATGTCTCCATTCCCAATATCAAGCCAGTAATAGGCTTGATTTAACCCATAGCCTACACGCTCTGGAGTTAAAAGGTCTTCATATTTATCTATATAATCAGGGGCACCTACCGGCTCAGCATTTCTACTCTTACCGTATATTTTTGCAATAGTTACATCCTGATTTCTTTCTTTGTACCAGCCGGTATATCCTGTTTTTAACAAACTCTTCTCGTTCAAAAAATTAAATGGCTGGCTTAAATTCAAAGACCAGTTTAAATCATCCTGATTCACTGCACTCCATAAACGATAGTCACCAGAGTAATTGTCTTTCAAATCGTCCACCGCCATTACATTGGGTTGTTGATAAAACTTTCCAAGCGTGTTTTTCATTTGGAGATATTTAAAACTCCTGAGGTCTTTGTGTGCCTGATTTAAATGGGTGTAAGCTCCACTCCAGCTTAATTTAAATCCATTGCTACCTATAAGGTGCTCGCCTTCTATTTTATGCTGATTTATGCTGCTGAAAACAGGATCAACAAGATTAGTCTGGAACAAACTCTGTTGTGAATCTTCTAATAAAATTGTTTGGTAAAAATCCTCATTGAGCGTTTTTGTATATAAATTCCTGAGGTTTAATTTGAATTTCTCACCTTGTATACCTCCATTTAATACTGCACCAATTGTGGTATTGAATATATAGCCTGTACCACGGCCAAGTGTATCAGGAGATTTAAAACCATCAATAAGCGCCCCAAAACTTCTGGCCGATTCAAATTCATTGCTTTGCTGCGTATTACGATATGTCAACCCACCGGTAAAGCCAATTTTAAGTCCTTTTTGTTCATTAATCTCGTATACACGCCCTAAAGTAAAGCGGTAGTTTTGATTTGGGATTGCCTGGTTTTTGTAAATCGCAAATGACTTGTTATCGAATTTTTTACTTTGTTCAATAGCGCCACTGTAGCCGGTTTTATATCCTGTTTCGTCTGTATGCTCTATTCTTGGGTCGTCCTGCCGATTTGCAAAGCTCCACGAAACAAGACCGGCAGGCTTTTCACGTCTGCCATCATCAAATGCAAAATAATCTTTATTTGCTCTTCCTCCGGCAGTTAAAAAATCTTTTCCGGTAGTTTGAGTGTTCCCACCGCTTCCAAAGCTTAACGTTAAGAAATTCTGATCGGGGATACTTAATGTATTTACAATAACTTGTCCGCCAACAAACTCTGAAGACACATCAGGTGTTGCTGTTTTATTTACCACAACACTGGCCACTAGTTCATTAGGTATCAGGTCAAAAGAAAAATTACGCCTGTTCATATCTGTATTGGGAACTACAATTCCATCTATCATGGCCTGATTGTAGCGCTCTGTTAAACCACGGACAACCACATACTTATTATCAAGAGTTGTTACACCACTAATTCTTTTTAACACAGCACCTACATTATTGTCGGGTGTTTTCGCAATTTGCTCGGCTGAGATACCGTCGGTTAATGATGCTGCATTTTTTTGCTGGGCATAAAGTCCGGCAATTGATTCTTTTTTATAACTACCCTGTACAACCACCTGTTTCAGCATTTCATTAGCTGGTTGCATAGCGATGCTAAGCGGTGTGGTTTTGCCTTCCTCAACCAGTATACCTCCAATACGTTTTGCCAGATAACTTACATAGCTTACCTCTAAGGTGTAAGTTCCCGGATCAATGCTTATGGAATATGTGCCATCAACACTACTTTGAATAACCTTTCCGTTCTCAATTATTTTTATACCAGCTCCAGGCATAGGCTGTCCCTTTTCGTCAATCACCTTTCCTGTGATCTTGCCTTGCTTAATACGCTTTATATTGGAAGAAGCTTTGGAATACCTTACCGAAATGGAGTTGTTAGCAAGGGAGAATCCAAATCCTAACGGAGTCATTTCTGAGAGCACTTTCCCTAAAGGTGCTTTTGTATAATTGAGGCTTTCCAGTTCAACCTGTTCCAGCATATCATCATAGTAAAATTTGTAATTTGTTTGCTTATTCAGCTCCTTAAGAAGGGCAGAGGCCTTTACTTTTGTAAAATGAATGCTTACTGGTATACTGATATCTTTATATGCCTGAGAAAATAAAGGTGTGGCGAACAGAATAAATAAAAATGAGAGGTTGAATTTAAGGCTGTTAGGTTTTTTTTGTATGAATTTATCCGTTAGGATATGAATCTTAAAATGCATATTTTTGTTACAAATTTTTTACTATTAGTATGAAATTTAATTTTTAGTAGCGGGTTGCTCCCGCATTGTAAAGTGCCGTTTTACCGAACGGCACTTTCTTTTTGAGATTTAATTTTTAGTAGCTTATTTCTTCATTAATCTGTAGTTTAAACTGTCAGTTTTCTTAAATTTTAATTGGTGAATAAATGCAAGGTTTTTTAATGTTTCATCAACAGTTTGATTGCTGAAATCTCCGTTAACTGTAAATGAAAGTGTGGTTTTGGGATTGAAGTCAATCCTTATTTTGTAATAAGAGCTAATTCTAAATAAGGCCTCATTAAGGGAAGTATGCTCAAAAAGTAATTCTGGTTTGCCAATTGGATCATTAACAACCACATCAAACCTACTCATGTTTCCACTGCCATAATTGTATTCGTAGGCCTTGCCTGGGGTAAGGAATACGGGTGCTTGTTTAGATGCCTTGTTCCTCGGTTTGATGACTACTTTTCCGGTATAAAGGCTTACTTTTTCCCACTGGTAACTCTCATTGTATTGAACGGTAAAAGAAGTTCCTAAAGCTGTAGTCTGTAAGTCTCCGGATTCTACACTAAATGGTTTACTTGGATCTTTTTTTACTTCAAACAATGCCTTTCCATTTGTAAGAAAAACGCGTCGTTCTGTTTTTGTGAATGCTTTAGGATAGCTAAAAGTTGATCCGGAAGAGACTGTAACAACTGAACTGTCCGCCAGAATCAATTTCTGCATTTTACCAACGGCAACATTTACCGTAATAAAAGTTTTTGTGTCCTGTATATAATTGAAATATTGATGACCTTTAAACCCTCCAACAAGTAAAACTATGGCTGCTACAGCTGCGGTGATTTTGTAAATAAGCTTTAGTGGGTGTTTTTTTTGTGCAATCTGACTAGAGAGACTATTTTTTATATTTGACAAGGACTCATCTATGTCTACAGGTACTTCTCTGACATTTAAAGGCTCTAAATCAATATCCTCGTCCAAAAGTTCCTGGTGTGCTCCGGATTTTATCATCATCCAAAACTCGTCAAGCTCTTTAGGCGTTAATGTTCTGTTCGCAAATTTTTCGAGCAGTTCTTTTCTTTTATCGTTATCCATTGTATATTATTCAGACAGTTCAATTAACTGCCTTTACATGAATATATACAGTACAACTTGTGGGTAAGGGGGGCTTGAGGGTAAAATATATTTTAAATATAGTCTCCCGTCTTATTTAATGCTGAAAGTGTTTGCGATGCTTTAGACAAGTGGTCTTTTACCGTTTCTTTTCCAATAGAAAGATGTGAGGCGATTTCGGCATAAGACATACCGCCAAATCTGGAAAGGAGGAAGACTTTTCTTCTTTTTTCTGGCAAAAGCGCATGTACATGATCAATTAAGAGTTTAAGGTCAATTGATGTATCAAGGTCATTGCATTCCTGTTGATTTTGCTCGTTGTGCTTGCAATCGGAGCTATACCGCTCTTTCATTTTCTCATCTCTGGAAACTTGCTCCAGCCAATTGTAAAATATGCTTCGTGCAATTTTATTTAGGTAATTTTTAATACCCTTTTCAGGCTCTATATTACTTCTGTATTTCCATAACCTCATAAAGGTGTTGTTCACCAGCTCTTCGGTGATTTCCTTCGATCGAGTGTTTTGATAAAAGAACGACCATATGGAGCGACTAAATACGTCAAAAACTTGATTGAAAGATTCTTCATTGCCATTGATGAAGCCCTCCACAACTTTGTGTCCTAAGTTTTTCATTGGTCATTTAATATAAGGGTTGATGGTACACAAAAGTATTTAAGGCACCTCATAGTTAAGTTAACTTACAATTATCTATTTGTTAATCCTTTAGGTGGGCTTTGCACTTTTGTAACACTAACAGATCTACCGATCTGATCTATCATGTCCCTTGAATCGAATAGTATCTGGATGTTGTCCTTGCTTAAGGACGATCTTTTTAGTGACTCTCCTGCAATTCGACCGATTGCGGTTTTTATCAGCGGATCAGCCTGATCACCAAAAGGGATCAAATCTTCGCTGAATTCATCTACTGTGATATCAGGGTTTAGGCCAGTGGGGTAATTTCCCTCACTATTGCTATTAAATAATTTAAATACCATAGGCTCTATGCTCCAATTGGCCAAAGTATGGGTATTCTCGTTCTCCTTGATCTGAAAGGAAGCCATGTCTTTGCCCAAGGTTTTCTGCCCGACCTGAATTACGCTTAACCAGGGTCTTAAACCCTTAATCAAAAATTCAGCTGCCGAAGCAGTATGGTTTCCGGTTAAAATGAATACCTGTTTTATTTGTAGGCGCATAGAAGCTATTTCTTCAAAACTGAAATTGTATCCTGCAGAAATATTGGCTATCGTACTGGCAAAATTTTCCCTTCTTAAGGGGGCATTCTTATTACCCCTGTACTCTATAAATACGTCAGATGCCTGAACCTGTGCAATAGCGGCTGCCATTACCGCGCTCATGGCGATATCTCCTCCTGGATTGTATCGAAGGTCTAATATGAGTTCAGTTGCATTATTTTGTTTAAAATAGGCAAAAGCATTCTGAAGGTCATATTTTGATCGCCCTTCGAAAGAATTTAGAAACAGATAGGCAATAGATTTACCGGTACTGCTGATGATTTTATATTTGTATACAGGATTTTCAGCCACAATTGCTGCTCCGAGAATGAGTTCTTCTCCTTGCTGAAGTTTTAATACTATTTTACGCTGTTTAATGCTTGCGGCGATGAGGTTAGGTGCATTTATAGCCGACGGAGTAGTTTGATTAATACTTAGAATAATACTTCCTCTTTTCAGCCCATCGTGCTCTGCTATAGTGCCAGGTACAACTAAAGTCACTACCGTCTTAGTTTCTCCCGAACTATCGCGATAAATCGCTAGGTCAAATCCGAAATTATGTACCAGTGAGGGATAGTAGCTTTCTGGCAAAGTTGGATTGACTAATTTCGAAAATCTGTCTTCAGTACTTTTAATTGATGAAAAAAAATCCAAAGGAGCTTTAGTAATTTCTGGATTAGAAGGTAGACTATTTTGCCAATAGTAGTATACCCGCATGCTGTCTAATACCCAGCTGTTGATTTTTTCGTTGGAACCTGCAGGGTAATCTGGTTTTTCTGGGTCAGATTTCCGACAAGCAATAAATTGCAATGAAAGCAGGAGCCAACTAATACAGAATATGCTGAATTTCTTGCCAGAGATTGCCATTTCACTACTTTAAATCGTAGATGAAGGTAAATGATCCGGATTAAGCGAGGATTAAGTTACGGTTACGATAGTTATTCTAATTACAATAAGTTAAAAAGGGAAAAAATTACAATCCTTCGGGAAGACTGTCCATTCCTAACCCAGAATTTATGGTGCAACTTTGTATTGTTCAATCACTCATAAAAAAATAAAACGATGGAAAATTTAAATGTTAAGAATGTTGTTCTGGTACATGGCGCATTCGCTGATGGTTCTGGTTATAAAGCACTTTATAACGTATTGACAAAAAAAGGTTTCAATGTTTCAGTGGTACAAAATCCATTAACCTCACTTGAGGATGATGTCCTTGCTACACATGTGGCGCTTGATAGAATAGGAGGACCAGCTATTCTTGCTGGCCATTCATGGGGTGGAGCTGTAATTACCGAAGCAGGGAATCATCCAAATGTGGCTGCACTTGTTTATATCGCAGCATTCCAGCCAGATAATGGAGAATCAGCTTTGGAATGGCTGCAAACTGCTCCGCCAGCACCAGAAAACGGCGTTTTGCCGCCTGATGAAAAAGGTATAGTTTATTATGATAAAGACAAATATCACGCAGGTTTCTGTGCGGATATCGATGCTGAAGAAGCTGAGTTTATGTATGCCTCTCAGGGTGCGTTTTATGCAAAGGGTTTTGTAACTCCAATTACAGATGCTGCCTGGAGAAATAAACCTTCATATGGATTAATTGCAACTGAAGATAAAAGCATCAATCCTGAAATTCAGCGAAATATGTACAAACGTTCAAATACCGTTGTCGAAGAAGTTAAAGGGAGCCACGTTATTTTTATGTCACAACCTGAACTTGTTGCAGAAATGATTGTTAAGGCGGCTGAAAACGCATAGAAATAAAATCAAGAATATTTACCCGTATACCGGTTAGCCGGTATACGGTTTTTTATAAATGGATTGTTTTGTCTTTATAAGCAACATGCTGCCATGTCTCCAAACGAATTTCAAAGTTATAAATACGGTCAGTAGCTTAGGTTTTATTGAGATATTCCTAATAGATATTCTGTTGTGTTGCCAATGACAGTAAATATTCTATTAAGTTTAATTGTAATGTTGTTTTGTTGCTTTTATTTTGTTAAATAGAGTATTAAGTTCTTGTATAGCATATATTTTTACGCTTTTTTATTTAATTTATTTTATTTTTTATTAGTTTTTGAAGTTTTTTTATTAAAAATATCAAAATAAATACCAGTGAATTTAAAATTATATTACTTTAGCTTCATGAAATAATTGAATTGTTGGGTGTTGTATTCTTTGTAGCCTGATTTTCATTCGGATTATTTAAAAACCAAACTTTTTTTGCTCACTTTTTGACATTTAAGCCAAATTAGTTCTAAATAGCTAAATCGTTTTACCTAAAAATTATCAACATATAATAATAAACCGACTATTAAACAAATAAATCTAACTAAAACAATTTAGCCTATGGAATAACCTAACAATCAAAATTAAACCAACCAATGGAAACTTTAATGTTTCAAACCAAACCAATCAATCTGAACTCCTGGACTCCTGATGACAAATAGGGAGCAGGTATTAATTTAAAATTCATGAATGCAATTTTATATAAGAATAAAATACTAGGCGTACTAATGCTATTGCAGATAGCACTAGGAACTATATTTTTTAGTGGCTACGCCCAATCCACCACAGCAATCCATATTAACGGTGTCGTTAAAGATGCAACCGACAATCAGCCATTACCAGGGGTGTCGGTAATAAATAAGAGTACCAACAACGGCAGTTCTACAGACGATCAGGGGCGTTATTCAATAAACATGCCTGTTGGAAGTACAATCGTGTTTCGTATGCTTGGTTATAAAGCAAAAGAAATTGTAGTAAAAGCTGGTGATACCAATATCGAAATTCAGCTGGAATCTGATCAAAAGACGTTAAATGATGTAGTTGTTATTGGTTACCAGAAAGTTTCCAGAAGAAAGGCCAGTGCTGCTATAACCTCAGTTGATCCTAAATCTATTGCTGATGTTCCGGCGCCGTCCCTAAGTACCTTATTGCAAGGTCGTGTTGCTGGATTAAACGTGCAGAACTTTTCAGGCGAACCAGGGGTAAGAAGTACTGTTGTATTGCGCGGAAATACCGCCGTGAGCAGAAACATCGACAATAATCCCAATTCGGCTTCTGGTAAAGCCAGCTTGGCCAGAGCGATTAGCGGACCGCTATATGTAGTGGATAACGTAATGCAGAGTACGGAGGATATTGCGGCTTTGAATTTTGGTAACGGAACCAGTACAGATGTCTTAGCAGGTATACCTATTAGTGATATTGAGAACATCGATATTTTAAAAGACGCATCAGCTGCAGCAGTCTATGGATCTCGTGGAGCCAATGGAGTTATTCTTATCACAACAAAAAAAGGATTAACCGGAAAAACGCAAATTAATTTCTCTACCTACCATGGTATTACAGAACGCCCAAACCTTGATAAGGTACTGATAGGAGCAGAAGAAGGCCGCGCAAAAATGGAACTGATCAACCATTATGGAACGTATGATAACCTAAAAAACAGTCCTCAAATAC
>NZ_JBFTIZ010000123.1:0-11061 GCF_056395165.1 Pedobacter sp. 10L46_2 | reverse complement strand
GTCCACCGCCGTAGCCGGTCAAGCTTCCGTCAGTGCCAATTACCCTGTGGCACGGAATCAGGATTGAGATTCTATTCATTCCATTGGCATTTGCCACTGCGCGAACAGCTTCGGGTTTATTTAAAGCCAGGGCTTGTTGCTTATAATTGCGCGTGGCGCCATAAGGGATTTCCTGCAGAATTTGCCATACAGACTGCTGAAATTCTGTTCCGGGTGAAAACAGGGGCACTGAAAATTGTTTTCGGTTGCCAGCGAAATATTCATCAAGCTGCTGCTTTAGCAGATCGAAGTGGTGGTTGCTGCCCTGAATGATAGTGGCATTTAATTGTTTTGCGAGTGTTTTGAATTCCGTCTCCAGCATTTTTCGATCGGTAAACTCTAAAAGGCAGATGCCTTGTTTAACGGCGCAGGCAAACATAGTTCCCAGTGGTGTTTCTAATCGGGTGATATTAATGACCTGTTTATCTTTGCTGTTTAAAGGAGAAACGCCAAAGATCGCTTTAAAGGAATCACCAAAACCACTTAACGATTCATACCCGGCATCAAATGCGGCGGTGGTAATGGCTTGGCCATCCTGGATTCTTTTAAATGCAGAATTGATCCGAAACATCCGTTGGTAGGCATGAAAGGTAATGCCATGATTTTTAAGGAACCACCTTCTGATTTTGCTGGGCTCAATACCTTTTTGAATGAGGTCCCAGTCCTTAAATTTTAAAGATGGATCTGCGTTTAATTCGTCGAGGATCGATTTAATAAAATCAGGGGTCTCTCCAATTTTTTCAAGGGGGTTGCACACTTTACAAGGTCTGTAGCCTTTGCGTATGGCTTCGCTGGTCGTTTTAAAAAACTCCACATTTTCTGCCTTTGGTTTTCTTGCGGTACAGGTAGGTCTGCAAAATATGCCTGTAGTTTTAACTGCCGTTATGAAAGTCCCCTCAAAAGTGATGTCTTTTTTAAGGATGGCGTTGTACATGATTTCGTTGGTCAGCATTCTGTTTCTTTTTCTTCAAAATTAGCTTAGTTGGGTGTAGCGAACAACCGAAAACAGGACAAGTATTTTTTTGTTCTTAAACCTAAGCAGTTTTCTACAGACCTGGCGCGGATAATTGTTATATTTATAATATGGAGAAGGAAAATAAAATACCAAGCGTACAGGCGCAGATGCTAATCAGAAGGCCGGTGGCTGTAGTATTTGAAGCATTTGTTGATCCTGAGATCACCAAGCATTTTTGGTTTACCAAAGGAAGTGGCAGGCTAGAGCAGGGCAAAACAATTACCTGGGAATGGGAAATGTATAGTGTTTCCAGCGCTGTGCGGGTTAAAGAAATTGTGCCGAATAAAAAAATAGCTGTTGAGTGGGATCAATATTCAACTCCCGTAGATTTTGAATTTGAGGCATTGACTGAAGGCACTACGTATGTTACCATTACGCAGTATGGTTTTCAGACAACCGGTGATGAACTGCTTGCAGAGATCAACGGCGCAAGCGGTGGCTTTACTACTGTGGTAGATGGGCTGAAGGCTTATCTGGAGCATGGCATCAATCTGAATCTAATAGCAGACAAGTTTGCGAAAAATTAAGGGATTTTATCAAATTCCAGATCGTCAAAGAGGAAGTCGTTTGAATCGATGTTTAGCTTGAACCCGGTTATTTTTTTTTTCCGTATCCCTTATAAAAATTACTTCACCCTCGGGTACAAAGGGATCGTTAAAGATGATTTTGCAGTGATCTGCGTCTATGTGATGTAAAAAGCCCGAAAAGAGCTCCTTTGTGGGAAGCAATTCCAGAAAAGGTTTTCCTTTTTCTCGTCTGATCACCGCTTTGCCATAAGCTATGTCTTCGTATTCCCCTTCATAGCGGCTAAAATTGGGTATTGAAGCACTCTTTTTAGGCTGAGGTTTTCTTTTCTTATCCCAATCGAAAACGGTGTTTTTTCCAGACATTTCTTTGTCGGCTTCTTTCCAGTCAAATGTGTTATTTCGGGTCATGTAGCCGGTAATTGCTTTGACCAGCTCATCGTTGATCTGAGATATTTTGTTGGTAAGGATGACTATTCCAGAGCTGCTGTCGGGAAGCAACACTACGCTGGATATATAACCCGGCATCCCACCGTTGTGGTTAATTACTTTACCGTTTTTGGTGTGTTTAATATACCAGCCTAGTCCATAGCCATCGTCTTTATTAATGGAGAACAGTGTTTTGACACTTGTTAAGGTATTAATGGTGCCATCGGCTAATATGGTGGTGTCATCAATTCGGCCATGTGCAAGCAGCATCTGCATCCAGATCAGCATGTCGTCGATATTTGAATCTACACCGCCCGCAGGGCTGATGTTGTACATGTTGAGTGGTTTAATCGGTTTATTCTGGATGTGTGGCAGGGCAAAATTACTTTCGCTGGTTATGGAATCCCTGTTGGTAGCGGTGCCCGTCATTTTGAGGGGGTTGAAAATCCTTTCTTTTAAAAATTCGTCCCATGTTTTTCCGGTAACGGATTCAACAACAAGCCCCGCTACAAGGTACATGATATTCTGGTAAGCAAAATCTGTGCGGAAATTGGTTCGGATTGGTGAGTAACGGATTAACCTTGCGATATCTTGTCTGGTATTTTTTGTGCCGTACCAAAGCAGGTCGCCATCAAATGTTTTTAAGCCAGATCTGTGACTTAAAATATCGGTAATGGTAACTTCTTTGGTAATCCATGGGTCGCTCAATTTAAAATCCGGGAGGTATTTAATGACTTTGTCATCCCAGTTGATTTTTCCATCATCTACAAGTATGCCCAGTGCAGCTGCGGTAAAGGCTTTTGTGCAGGATGATATGGGGAAAATAGTTTGGGTGTTTACCGGAAATCCTTTTGCTGTGCTGGTTACACCATATCCTTTTTTAAAGATTACTTTATTGTTTTTGATTATGCCGATGGCAAGGCCAGGGATTTTGTAGTCGGCTACCTGTTTTGCAATAAACTGATCGAGATGGGTTGAATCTGTTTGTTGGCTAAAAGAAAGGTATGGGACAAGCAAAAGCAGGATTATAAAGATCTTTTGGATGGTTGTGGTTAATGACTTGTGGTTCATTGGTTTAGGGCTTGTATATCAAATATACATAAATCTGTAATTGTGTTGTTTTGATTAGTAAGGCTTGGGGATTTCCTAACGTCGAGATAACGGGAATGTGTGAGATCCCTCAGCCTATGGAAGTTTAGCGCATAAAGAATTGCTTCAGCAGATCAACTCAATTGTGGGAATTTTGCCAGAGAAGTGCAGTGCAGTTTATAAACTCAGCAGGGAAGAAAAAAACCTGAGTCACAAAGAAATTGCCCAAAGGCTGAACATTCGACAAAGACGGTTGACAACCATATGACCAGAGCATTAAGTCAGTTGCGCAGTTCTCTTGGCGGTTTGCTTACTGTGGAAGTGCTTACCTGACTGTTGAAAACCGTTAATTTAGGTTGCAATTCCTGATCTGGAGAACAGCACAAATAAAAGAATCATGATCAGTAATAGCAGCCCGTTAACCCAGTGGCGGTTCTTCCATGGTTTTAGATCTACAACCTGTTTGTTCTGTGCCATATAAGCCTTTTCCATAGGAAACAGTTTTCCGATGATTAGCATGATGGTGGTTGTTAGTAAAAAGAGGATGGCCAAGATATGCAGGAAGTGGATGCCTGTATCGAATACAATCTGAGTAAGGATGTAGCCGGTAAAACAAAATCCAAGACCTACTTTAGCAGCGATCGGAGGAACTTTTTTAGTTACAAAGCCTACAAACATAATGGTGAAAATGGGGATGCTGAAGGCCGCATTTATCTTCTGCATAAAGGTGTAGAAGGTATCGCTTGAGAAAATGATTAGCGGGGCAATGAACATAGCCAGTAAAGAGGCAAACATCTCAAATCTTTTAGAGTTTCTTAGCAAATCGGCTTCTGTAACGGTTCTTCCTTTCTTCTCTTTAAAAGGTTTGTACAAATTTAAGGTGAACAGGGTGCTGGCGCTGTTTAAACCAGGCGAAAAGGAAGTGATTGCAGCGCCAAAAATAACTGCGGCAATAAAGCCACTTAGTATGGGCGGAGATACATCACTTACCACCCTTGAAAATACCTCGGTAGTGTTTTGCATGCTGCTGTACATATGAACGGCAATTATTCCGGGCAAAATAAAAAGCAGGGGCCCAAGCAGCTTTCCGGCACAGGCAAGGGCAATGCCTTTCTGGCTGGTTTCGAGATCAGACGACGCCAATGCCTGTTGCACAATAACCTGTTCAGTTCCCCAATAAAAGAGGTTCATCAGGATCATGCCTGTAAATATGGTAGAAAAAGGGACTGCATCTGCAGATGTCCCTATGGAATTAAAATGTTCCGTTTTTGAAGTGAGGATGGTGTGTATGCCTTCCTGAAGGTTACCGTTGCCTACATGGCTTAGTCCGAAGTAAGCCAGTAATAATGCTCCGGTAAACATACAGATGCCTAAAACCAGGTCAGAGATCACGATGGCCTTTAAACCTCCCAGAATAGAATATAAACTGCCGACCAGACCTATGCACCATACCAGAATCCAGATGCTGCTTCCATAACTGATGTGCCATATATCAGAAAAATGAAACAAGCCATTCAATGCTACAGCGCCACTGTAAAGCACAATAGGAAGCAGATTTACCATGTAGCTGATCAGGAACAGGAAGGAAACCAATTTCTTTGTTCCCGGATCATACCTGTTTTCCAGAAAATCGGGAGTGGTAGACATGGCACCCTTTAAATAAACGGGGATCACAAATTCAGAAACAACCAGCATGGCAAATACTGAGCTTATTCCCCAGGCCATTACCGTCATGTTGTTCACATATACCGATTCACTGCTGCCAACAAATTCTGCGGCGCTGATGTTCGTAAAAAACAAAGCACTGCCTACAGCGGTAAAGCTTAAGGTTCGGTTGGCCAGAAAGAGACCTGCAGAGGTAGTTATTTTATGCCTTCTGGTTTTGAACCAGGAAATCACCCCTACAAGAAAGGTAACAACAATAAAGGTGATAAAGGCTGTCGCATTCATTTTTGCAGGTTATAGCGATTTTCTTCTGATCAGTACGGTAGGAATTGTTTCCTGTACTTTTTCCTTTTTCAATACCGCCTGCGCCACTTTTATACCCATTAAAGAGAAATCTGCAGAGTAGGTGGTGATGCCACCACCAATGATTTCTTTAACCACCTCGTCGTTGTGCGACAGGATGCCTATGTCTTTGCCAGGCTGTAACTGTTTTGCCTCGCAATCTTTAAGTATTTTCCATATTTCGGAGTTGTTTAGGGTAAAATAAACCTTTCCCTTTTCTACGCTGCCGGGCTCATATTCGTTTAATATCCTGGCGTTTACCTTAAAATCTTTAGTGAATTTTTTAAATGATTTAATGATCTCAACCGGATCCAGAGAGCCAGGTACGTGGAAAAAGATCATTTCATCAAATTTCTTTATGGTATCTGCCAATTCTGCCAATATTCTATAGGTAGACTGTTCAAATTCCTGAGTAATGTAGTTGAACTCGCCTTTAAGCGGTTCATAGCGGTCGAACATAATGAACTTGTTGCTCGGCAGCATGTCCAGCAGATGTTTGGTTTTTGGATGTGGTATAGGTGAAATCACATACACCCCATACTTTCCTTTAATCATGTTCAGCATGGTTTCGAACATGGTGATGTTGCCATGGTGAAAAAAAACATCGATATGTACATTTGGCCCCAGTTCATTTCTGAAGTTCCGGTAGAACTGCTCCTGAAAGGAGTCGATAAGGTACATAAGCAGTGCCACCTTTAAGGTTTGTTCAGTATCGTCATTTGCAACAAAATAGCCAAGTCTGTTTTTTGACTCCACTATTCCGCGGCTGATGAGTTCTCTGTATCCTTTCATTACGGTTTCCCTTGCAAAACCAAGTTCCTTGATCAGGACGTTTATAGAAGGCAGCGCCTCTCCTTTAGAAATGATTCTTTCGTCGATAGCATTAATTATACCCTGTACAAATTGCTCGTGTTTGGAAAAGGATGGTACTTCTTCAAGTTCCTGTATTTTTTCAAAAATGGTTATCATATTGATAGGTTGGGCTACACTAGTCTATAGGTATAAAAAATGTTTGTTTTAGTTTTTATTTCACAAGGTAATAATTTTTAGTTAATCATTAAATACAAATTAAGGCACTTATGAAAGTAAAATTTGCAATTATAAAAAAACTTCCTTTATATTTACTTAATAATAGAACAGCATAGACTAGACTAGAAAGAAAAACTGTTCTATTCCTAACCAAAACATAACCAAATATGAACGTGAAACTTACTATCGAAAAGTTGGGCTATCCTGATTTTCTCTGGAAAAAGCTTATTCTATTACTGCTCTTTTTTGTTTTTTGTGCCCAGGCATTTGCTCAGCAGCAGATCACCGGAAGGGTAACAGACAATAATAGTGGCTTGCCCAATGCCACGGTACGTGTAAAGGGCACGCAGCTTGGCACCAAAACAGATGATGAAGGGAAATTTAAACTGAGTGTCCCGGATAATGCGGTGTTGATTTTCAGTTATATCGGTTTTACCGATCAGGAGATAGCTGTGAACGGCAGGAAGCACATTGAAGTGCAGCTAACAGAAGCAGCAGGCTCCGGACTGAACGAGATCGTTGTTGTAGGTTATGGTACAAAAAAACGTGCAAACCTGACAGGAGCTGTGTCAACAGTTAGTGGTGCGGAACTGGGCAAATCACCATCAAGCAATTTAACCAACTCTATCGCAGGTCAGGTTCCCGGGCTAATTGTAAATGCCCGAAGCGGCGAACCGGGTAACGACAATGCAGATATATTTGTTCGTGGAAAGGGTACGCTTGGTAATTCAGGTGCTTTGATAGTTATTGATGGAATTCCGGACAGGGCAGGCGGTTTCGCCAGGTTAAATCCGGCGGATATAGAATCATTTAGTATAATAAAAGATGCAAGTGCTGCTATTTATGGTGCAAGAGCAGCTAATGGTGTTATTCTGATTACAACAAAAAGAGGCAAGTCGGGCAAGCCTGTACTTACACTTGGAACCAACTGGGCCAGCACCCAGCCAACACGCGTTCCTCAGATGCTGAGCTCATATCAATATGCGCAGGCAACAAACGAATACGATGCCTTAGTGGGGCAACAACTTACATGGACAACAGAAGCTATTGAAAAATTCCGTAATGGGTCAGATCCCTTAGCTTTTCCAAATACCAATTGGTGGGATGCAGTGATGAAAACACGTGCATTACAACAAAATCACATCATGTCACTAAGTGGAGGAACAGATAAGGTAAGTTATTTTTTTTCGGGCCAGCACCAGAAACAAGACGGAATTTACAAGCAGGATGCAGCTTATTATAAGCAAGATCAGGCAAGGGCAAACGTGGATGTGAATGTGACCGATAACTTTAAAATCGGAGTTGATGTATCGTACCGTAATGAATTTCGCAATGCTGCAAAAAATGGTTATGATGCTGGAAGTATTTTTAGAGAATTATGGTTAGCCTATCCATACTTAACCCCTGTTTATAGCAACGGACTTGTTGGTGTAGGTATTGGTGGCGGCCCCGATAACAGCATGATGTATGTTACCTCTGGCGAAGCAGGATACCAGCGGTTTACTACCGATTATCTGCAAACAAAAGCATCATTTAGCTGGAAACTGGACAAAATTACACAAGGACTATTTGTAGATGGTTATTACGCTTATGACAAAACCCTATCTAAAACAAAATCCTTTACCAAAACGCCGCCACCGGCATATAGGTATGATCCCGCTACAAAAGACTATGTAAAGGTAACCTCATCAATAGCACCATCGCTTATTGAACAAAGAGGCAACATTGGCGAGAGGTTGCTCAATTTAAAACTGGGATATTCAAAAACCATCAGTGATCATAGCTTTGATGCCTTCGTGGCCTTTGAGAGCTTTAAGGGGAATACCGATATCATTAATGCTTCAAGGTCAAATTTCTTGAGTAACAGTCTGGATCAGTTGTCAGCAGGAAGCCTTATTGGTCAGCAAAACTTTTCTGATGCTGCAGAAGCTGCCCGTATCAATTACATCAGTCGTTTATCTTACAATTATAAGAGTAAATACCTGATTGATTATACTATGCGCTACGACGGTTCACAAAACTTTCCTGAAGGAAAACGCTATGGATTTTTTCCAGGAGTTTCTGCAGGATGGCGTATTTCGCAGGAAGACTTCTTTAAATCGGAAGTGATCAATGAGTTAAAATTAAGAGCATCTTGGGGTAGAACCGGTAATGATAGGGTGAGTGATTTCAATTACCTGCAGACCTATTTGCTGGGTACTGGTTATGGTTACTCACTAGGATCGGGAGCTTCACAGGTTTCTTCATTGGTACTTGGGCCAACGCCCAATCCTAACATCACCTGGGAGCTTGCTACCACTAGCGATATCGGTTTAGAATCACAATTCTTTAATGGTAAACTGGGGGTTAATGTAGATGTGTTCAGGTCTATGCGTTCCAATATCCTGATCACCAGAAGTGAATCAGTTCCGGGATATACCGGGCTGACCCTGCCAAATGAAAACTTAGGAAAAGTATTGAGCCGTGGTATTGAGCTTGAAGCTACGCACAATAACACTATCGGCAATTCCTTTGCCTATAACATCAGGGGTAACATCACATTTGCAAGGAACAAGGTGATCTTTATGGACGAGGCGGCGAATATCCCCGAGTACCAGCGTAAAACCGGTATCCCTATTGATTCCTGGTTCCTGTATCAATCAGATGGCATCTATCAGAATCAACAGGAAATTGATAATAGTCCACATCCGGCAGGAACAGGCATAGGCGACATCAGGTATAAGGATGTAAACAACGATGGTGCTATAAACGACCTTGATAAAGTGAGAATGCCGTTGGTACGCACGCCGGAAATCATGTTTGGTTTGGCCTTAGGCGGATCATGGAAAAACATAGATGCTTCCGTTTTCTTCCAGGGGCAGGCCAGGGCTAAATCATACCTGGCGCCTGCAGGCTTAAATATGGTAACCGAATTTTTTGATGAGAGATGGCAAAAACCGGGTGATACCAAGTATCCGAGAAACTTTAGCGGCCCAACCGGAAGAACTTTTGGGGTAAATACATTTGAATCTGATTTTTGGTTAAGAGATGCATCGTTTGTAAGGCTTAAAAATGTAGAGGTAGGATATACTTTGCCAAAATCGGTGTCCGAAAGATTAAAAATGCAGAGCGCAAGGATTTATATCAGCGGAACAAACCTGTTTTCTATTGACAAGTTCGGGCCGTCATTTGATCCGGAAGTGCCAACCAATTCAGGGCAATACTATCCACAACAGCGTTTAATCAATATTGGCGCAAACATCACATTTTAAAAACTTATAAAGTATATCATGAAACTGAATATAAATAATTTTAAAATCAACAGCGCTGCTTTACTTGTTTGCACTGCGTTGATATTTGGAGGATGCAAAAAGGCTTTAGACCTGCAACCTCTTGACTCTTACTCTGAAAAGGATGTATGGTCGGATCCGAAACTGACCCAGGTTTTTGTGAACAATATTTACAGCGAAACAGTACTTGCTTACCAAGACGGAGGTTTTGGCTGGGCAGCACAAACCGATGAGCTTTACGGGAACTTTAATTGGACAAATGAAAACCTGTATGTACGCGGAGAAGCCACACCTGATAACCAGACTTCTGGTTCCCTGAACCATTGGAATAAAATGTATGCCTCTATCCGTTCGAGCAATATCTTTTTCACAAATATTGAAAAGGTAACGGGAGCAGATGAAGCGGTAAATACCATGAAGGGAGAGGTACACTTTTTAAGGGCACTGGCTTATTTTGAACTGCTGAAAAGATTTGGAGGCGTACCACTTATTGTAAAGGTTTACGATGTGAACGATAGGAATTTTAATGAAAAAAGAGCCACCTGGCTGGAGACCAAAGATTTTATATTAGCAGATATTGCTGAAGCTTTAAAAACCTTGCCGGCGGTTTATCCTAACGATCCTGATAAAGGGCGCGCAACAGCAGGAGCGGCACTGGCCTTAAAATCGAGACTGTTATTATACGCTGCAAGTCCGTATTTTAATAAAAGCAATGACAGGAAACTGTGGGAAGATGCTAAACTGGCTGCAAAAGCAGTGATTGATTATACAGGTGTTAAATATGCTCTGTATGGCAATGCGGCCAATGGTACCTACAATAAAACCTTTCTTGATTTCTTTAATCCGGAGATTATTTTTGGGAGGGTATATAGTGGTTTGGTAAAAGCGGACAGATATAATACCGTAAGCAGAGATTTAAGTCCGAATGGTTATAATGGTTACAGCGCATATAATGTGGTGCAACAAATGGTGGATGATTTTGAGATGGCTGATGGTACAAAGTTTAGCTGGAGTAATCCGGAGCAGGCAAAAAATCCATATTTGAACAGAGAGCCCCGGTTTTATGCAACTATTTTGGCCAATAACCAGCAATTCAAAGGAAGGCTTACAGGTTTTTTTGAAGGAGGTGATGATTCTCCGCAAAGTCCTTATTCGCCATGGAATGCTTCTAAAACAAGGTATTGCGTAAGGAAAATGGTTGACGAAACCCATGATTGGAATGTTCAGGATTATGATGCTACACAATGGGCAGTTTTCAGATTGTCGGAAATTTACCTAAACTATGCAGAGGCTTGCTCGGCGTTGGGCGAGGATGGAGAGGCACTGACTTATCTGAACAAAATAAGAACAGAAAAGGCAGGTTTGCCAGTGGTTAGTGGTGCAGGAACAGCATTGATGGAGAAAATAAGACATGAGCGCAGGATTGAATTGTGTTTTGAAGGACATCGTTATTTTGACATTAGAAGGTGGGGAATTGCAGAGATAGGTTCGGAAGATGCGAAGGGTGTAATTATCAGAAAGCAGAGCAACGGTACGTTTACCTATGAGGTGATGACGGTTCAGGAACGTACGTGGGTGCCGAGTTTTTACTATTACCCGATACCGAGAACGGAGATACAGAAAAATCCGGCAATAGTGCAGAACCCGAACAGAACCCGAA
>NZ_JBFTIZ010000122.1:0-18601 GCF_056395165.1 Pedobacter sp. 10L46_2 | reverse complement strand
ACCTTGTTGTTGAACATACTGAAGCGCTTCATGTTATTGATGTAAACAGCGGAAACAGAACAGCCAGCAAAGAGAATCAGGAAGACAATGCCTTGCAGGTGAATAAAGAAGCCGCCAAGGAGATTGCCCGCCAACTTCGTTTAAGGGATATGGGTGGTATTGTAGTAATCGATTTTATCGATATGCACAAGCCTGTTAACCGTAAAATGTTGTTCGACTATCTTAAGGATCTGATGTTACTGGATCGTGCTAAGCACACCATATTGCCGCCAAGTAAGTTTGGCCTTGTTCAGATCACACGTCAGCGTGTAAGGCCCGAAATGAACATTGTAACCAGTGAGAAATGCCCTACCTGTGACGGTACGGGGGAAATTAAGGCCAGTATTGTTTTAATGGATGACATTGAAAATAACCTGACCTATATTTTGCAGGAGCAAAACGAAAAAAATATTACGCTTTGTGTACACCCGTATATTGAAGCTTTCATTAAAAAGGGCTTTATCTCTTTACAGTGGAAATGGTTTTTTAAATTCGGACAACGAATTAAAATCAGATCAGTCTCGTCTTATAATTTGACTGAGTTTCACTTTCTTTCTTCAAAAGACGAAGAAATTAAATTGTAAAAATTAACTTATTAACTAAACAGGCCCGATTTCTTAGAGATCGGGCCTGTTTGTTTTAATAGAATTAAGCATAAATTAGTAGAATTAAATTGTAATCAATTGGCTAAAACTAAATCAGCATATTTCTGCCAAAGTTGTGGGTATGAATCAGCGAAATGGCTAGGGAGATGTCCTTCATGCAATGAATGGAATACCTTCGTCGAAGAAATCATAGAGAAAACAAGCACTAAGGTACCTTCCTGGAAAACATCCACCGGCATCCAACGCTTAAATAAACCATCCAAAGTTGATGACATCCAATCGATAAGCGAAGAAAGAACTTTAACAGGTGATCTTGAGCTCGACAGGGTTTTGGGTGGAGGTTTAGTTGCCGGCTCTGTAATACTGATTGGAGGTGAACCAGGAATCGGTAAATCTACCCTGATGCTGCAGCTGGCCTTAAATATCTCTGGCAAAAAGATTCTATATGTTTCCGGAGAAGAAAGCGAACAGCAAATTAAAATGAGGGCTGAGCGCATTACTACCACACCTAAAGCTGATTGCTACATTCTAACTGAAACCTCTACTCAAAATATTTTTAAACAAATTGAAACGCTTGAACCAAATATTATCATTGTTGATTCTATACAAACACTTCACTCGGCCAATATTGATTCAACCCCTGGAAGTGTATCTCAGGTAAGAGAGTGCACTGCAGAATTACTCCGGTTTGCAAAGGAAACTGACACCCCTGTATTTTTAATTGGCCATATTACCAAAGACGGCACCATTGCCGGACCAAAAATTCTGGAACATATGGTTGATACCGTTTTGCAGTTTGAGGGCGACAGGCATCATGTATATAGAATTTTGCGCTCTATCAAGAATCGTTTCGGGGCCGCTGCCGAACTAGGAATTTACGCAATGCACAGTACGGGTTTGCGGCAAGTTTCCAATCCTTCCGAAATTCTGTTATCACAACGTGATGAAGAAATGAGCGGAATCGCAATTTCGGCCACCTTAGAAGGCGCAAGACCAATGTTAATCGAAACACAGGCATTGGTTAGTGCCGCAGCCTATGGAACTCCTCAGCGATCTGCAAATGGCTTTGATACTAAAAGAATGAACATGCTTCTTGCCGTACTCGAAAAAAGGTGTGGTTTTAGATTAAGTACCCGTGATGTTTTCTTAAACATAGCCGGTGGAATTAAAGTTGAAGATCCGGCAATTGACCTGGCCATTATGGTTGCAATAATCTCCTCGCATGAAGATATAGCTATATCTTCTAAAATCTGTTTCGCAGCAGAAGTTGGTCTATCAGGAGAGATCAGAGCAGTTAACCGAATTGAACAACGCATCCTTGAGGCAGAGAAGCTTGGGTTTGAACGGATCTTTATTTCTAACTATAATTTAAAGGGTCTTATTCTTGATCGATTTAAAATTGAATTGACCCCTGTAAGGAAGATTGAAGACGTATTTTCATTGCTATTTGGGTAACCAAGCGTGGAACTGCCGTGTATATTTGCCATTTAGTTTCTACACATTGGGGATATTCTTTCCCTCTAAAAAATTTGGCACATTTTCAGTAAAATCACACATACCGCTATATATAAGGCAGTTACCCTTAAAAAAGAAGACATATAACAGATTGGCCTACTAATTGCAATTACCTACATGTTATCAGTCATTTATGAATGGTAATAAACAATAGGGATGATTATCCTCGTTATCGTAAGATAGCGAGGATTTTTTCATTTTAAGCCAAAGGAATTGTACTTTTAGAATAATTAAAAAGGTTCTCCTTTTTAATATTGATTGATTAAACCCTGTCTTCTCCGAGACAGGGTTATTTATTCCATTTTTTTCGTAAATAATTTTAGCTTGAGCATGTTAAATTTTAATATATTTAAATATTAATTAACCTCTTAACCCTTATCATAATGATTATTGCCGCTATTATCATCGCTGTGCTACTAATTTTTGGAATCGGCATATACAATTCGCTGATCGGCAAAAAGAACCAGGTAGCCAATGCTTTTTCTGCAATTGACGCCATGCTTAAAAAACGATTTGATTTACTTCCAAACTTAATTGAGACTGTAAAACAGTATATGCAGTATGAAGGAGATCTGTTAACCAAAGTGGTAGAATTGCGTGCCAAAGCCGCGAGCCCAAACTTAAGTAATGAGGAAAGATTAGACCTGGATAAGCAACTTGGCTCAAGCGTTAAAGGCTTAATGGTAAACGTAGAGAATTATCCGGATCTGAAAGCAAACCAGAATTTCCTGAACCTACAAAGCACCTGGACAGAGAGCGAAGAACAAATTGCAGCCGCAAGAAGAGCTTACAATTCCTCAGTTACCGATTACAACAATGCAATTATGATGTTCCCGGGAAGCATTTTTGCCGGAATGATGAACTATCAGCCAATTGCTGTACTGGCAAACACAGAGGAAGAACGAAAAAATATAAGTGCAAAAGATCTTTTTAATAACTAATGGCAGAAGAAACTGCAACAGGGGCCTCTTTACAAATCATACTTAATGAACTCGAAATACAGAGAAAAAAGGTTTCCGATATAAAAACAAAGGCCTACCTGTTTCTTGCAGGTGGAGTAATACTTATAGCAATCGGCGTTTTACTTGGGAGCCTCATGATTGCGGGAGCCATAAGTGGCGGCGCATCCATAATTACTTCTATTGTTCTTTTCAGTAATTCCAGCCAAAAGTTTAATGACTATAGGCATGAATTTAAGCAAAGAGTGGTAGCTACGGTATTAAAGTCCATAGATCCAAGTTTAGAGATCGAATATAAGTATGGGTTACCGGAAAGCGATTTCATTAATTCTCAGCTATTCACTCAACGCCCGGATAGATATAGGAGTCAGGATCAAATTTATGGCAATGCAGGAAAAACAAGGTTCTCTTTTTCTGAAGTTCATGCAGAATACAAAACCGAGACACAAACAAAAAACGGACGACAAGAGCATTGGCACACCATCTTAAAGGGAATCGTATTTTGTGCCGATTTCAACAAACATTTTAATGGCCTAACAGTAGTTAAGCCAAAGGATATGGGAAGCGCGCTGGGCGCCTGGATATCCGATAAAATGCCGATCTTCTCCTCATCAAGTAAACAGCTTGTAAAGCTGGAAAATATTGAATTTAACAAGGCCTTTGTTACCTATTCAACTGATCAGGTAGAAGCCAGATATATTCTTACTCCTGCAATGATGGAAAGATTATGCGAGCTAAACGACAAAAGCGCTGCTACAATCTCTGTATCTTTTATTGGTTCTTACGTTTACATAGCTTTCCCTTTAGAAAAGGATTACTTTGAACCTCCGGTATTTAAAAGCCTGCTTACCACCAAATCATTAGATGAAGACCTAAGCATCGTTCGCTTTATGTATGCAATTATTAGCGAACTGGATCTTAACACTAGAATTTGGGGGAAAGAATAAAAAAGGAGTTAATAAAAAAAGTCCCTTTCGGGACTTTATATTATTTAGATAAATACATTGATTTTTCTTTAACAAGCTGTCTGAAGTAAGGATCTTCAGTGTCTTTGATAAATCTGATGGACTCCCCTGTCGACTTCATTTCCGGTCCCAATTCTTTAGTTACCTCAGGGAATTTGTAGAAAGAGAAAACAGGCTCTTTAATCGCATAACCTTCCAATTTACGCTCGATGGTAAAATCTTTCAGTTTATTCACACCTAGCATCACTTTAGCAGCAATGTTGATGTAAGGAACATCATAAGCCTTAGCAATGAAAGGAACAGTTCTCGACGCTCTTGGATTGGCTTCAATTACATATACTTTTTCGTCTTTAACTGCAAACTGAATGTTTAACAAACCGATTACATTTAAGGCTCTCGCAATCTTTTTAGAGTAAGTCTCCATGTCGTTCATTACCTTTTCAGACAAACTGAAAGGTGGCAATACAGCACTAGAGTCTCCAGAGTGAATACCAGCCGGCTCGATATGCTCCATCAATCCAACAATATGAACATCTTCGCCATCACTGATCGAATCCGATTCGGTTTCTTCCGCTCTGTCCAGGAAGTGGTCAATCAGTACGCGGTTACCCGGAAGGTCACCTAATAATTTAACAACGGCCTTTTCAAGATCTTCATCGTTGATCACGATGCTCATCCCCTGTCCACCCAATACATAACTTGGTCTAACCAATACCGGATACCCCACTTCATTTGCTACAACTATTGCTTCTTCAGCATTTTCTGCAACACCATATTTTGGATACGGAATGTCTAATTCTTTGAGCAAGTCAGAGAAACGTCCCCTGTCTTCAGCAACATCCATATCGTTATAAGAAGTGCCAATGATCTTTATGCCGTTTTCCTGGAGCTTCTCAGCCATTTTTAAGGCTGTCTGACCACCCAATTGAACAATAACACCTACTGGATCCTCCAACTCGATGATTTCACGTACATGCTCCCAGAATACCGGCTCAAAGTATAGCTTATCAGCCATATTAAAGTCTGTAGACACCGTCTCAGGGTTACAATTGATCATGATTGCTTCAAAGCCACTCTCTTTCGCGGCGAGCAAACCATGCACACAAGAGTAATCGAATTCTATACCCTGACCAATACGGTTAGGACCAGATCCCAATACAATTACTTTCTTTTTATCTGAACGAAGGGATTCATTCTCTTCTTCAAAAGTAGAGTAGTAATAAGGTGTTTGTGCAGCAAACTCAGCAGCACAAGTATCCACCATTTTATAAACACGTTTGATGCCTAATGACTTCCTGCGCTCATAAACTTCGTCTTCAGTTACATTTCCTAGCAGATAAGCAATCTGAATATCAGAGAAACCTTTCTGCTTTAAAGTAAAGAAGAAATCTTTAGGAATATTATTTAGCGAATAACGTTTCAATTCTGTTTCCAGCTGAACCAATTCATGTATTTGTGACAAGAACCATTTATCAATACGTGTAACTTTACGGATTGACTCTAATGGTACACCCATACTCATGGCATCTTTAATCAGGAACAAACGATTCCAGCTTGGATGCTCAAGACCATGCATAATCTCTTCAATACTGCGGCTATGTTTACCATCAGCACCTAAACCAGCTCTGCCAATTTCCAAACTCTGACAAGCTTTTTGTACCGCTTCAATAAAAGTACGTCCGATGGCCATTACTTCACCTACAGATTTCATCTGCAAGCCCAACTCCATGTTCGCTCCTTTGAATTTATCGAAGTTCCAACGGGGAACTTTCACAATCACATAATCAAGTGTTGGTTCGAAATATGCAGATGTAGTTTTTGTAATTTGGTTTTCCAGCTCATCCAGGTTATAACCTATAGCAAGTTTAGCAGCTATTTTAGCAATCGGATAACCTGTAGCCTTACTGGCCAATGCCGATGAACGCGAAACCCTTGGGTTAATCTCGATTGCAATGATCTCGTCGTTATCCGGATTTACAGAGAACTGTACATTACAACCACCTGCGAAGTTTCCGATCGCGCGCATCATTTTGATCGCCTGATTACGCATATCCTGGTAGCAACGATCAGACAATGTCATGGCAGGTGCCACAGTGATCGAATCGCCTGTGTGAATACCCATTGGATCGAAATTTTCAATAGAACAGATGATGATTACATTGTCATTACTGTCCCTCAACAACTCCAATTCGTATTCTTTCCAGCCTAAAACAGCTTGTTCTACCAATACCTCATGTGTTGGAGAAGCCTCAAGTCCGCGTTTTAAAGCCTGGTCAAATTCTTCTTTCTTGTGTACAAAACCACCACCAAAACCACCTAGGGTATAAGAAGGGCGAATTACCAAAGGATAACCAATCTCCTGAGCAGCTTCTTTACCTTCTAAGAAAGAGTTGGCAATTTTTGAAGTTGCAACCCCTACGCCTATATCAACCATTAACTGGCGGAAGGCTTCACGGTTTTCCGTTTTTTCGATTGCAGCAACATCAACACCAATCACCCGCACGCCATATTTCTCCCAAATTCCACGTTCAGAGGCCTCAATACAAAGATTCAAAGCCGTTTGACCACCCATGGTAGGCAGTACAGCATCTATTTTACGTTCTTGTAAGATCTGCTCAATAGAATCTACTGTCAATGGCCATAGGTAAACATGATCACCGATTACTTTATCGGTCATAATGGTTGCAGGATTGGAGTTGATGATCGAAACTTCAATCCCTTCTTCCTTCAAAGATAGGGCGGCTTGCGATCCTGAATAGTCAAATTCACAAGCTTGACCAATAATAATTGGTCCTGATCCGATAATTAGTACTGAGCGTATCGAGGTGTCTTTAGGCATAAGGCTTTAAAAAGTCTAAAGTTATAAGGGTAAAAAATGCAATTATTGTAGACTGGAATCGTCTTAGAGATTTCTTTGATATCATTAAAGATCCCCGACTCTTCTGTCGGGATGCAAAGTTACGCTTTTGAACGTTAAAAATCAGGTATTTTTTCAAAAACCCTTATAAACTGAAAAAGGGGCTAAATGGCCCCCTTCTCTGCGTTTAATCTATAGAGTTATTGTTCAAGTTTTATTTCCCCAACGTCGGTTACAGTGCTATCAACCACAGCAACGTTCTCAACTGACTTGTCTTTATACGGTGGTTTAGCTTTAACCCATACGGTGTAGGTACCTGGTTTTACATTATTAATGGTAAAACTACCACTACTAAGATCACCTTTTATGGTATCTGTTCCTGCTACGGCAACCACTTGCACCGCACCACTATCAGGAGATACTTTACCTTTGATTCCGCCATCCTTAATGGTAACGAAAGCTAATAACAACAACGAAAACGCTGCAATTACTAAAAAATTCACACTTAACTTTTTCATAGGAATTTGAATTTGCTGACTAAAGAAGCCTCCACAACTCCTGTTAGACCTACAGTTATTCCAAATATCTGTATATAATTAACTACAAAATCACCTGCCGTGGTGCATAAAAACACTTTTTTTGTGATGGAATAACATTTGCATATTCTCAACTATGAAAAAGATATTACCATTTTTATTTGCAATCACTGTAATTCTGGCTGGTTGCGGAACAGTACAATCTATTATTAAATCTACATTTCCTTACACCGCAACAATAGTTATCCCTGCCTCAAGCAAAAGCGATACGCCTATCTCTGCAAAATCTGCGGCAACAAGTTTTGATGATGTTTTTGGAAATAAAAACGGAACCAATTATATAAAAGAAATTAGAATTGCCTCTGCAAAAATGATCGCCAGCAATCCTAGCAACAAAAGCTTAGGCATGTTTAAGTCTGTAAAGCTTTTTGTATCAAATGAAAACGGTGGCGAGGTCATGGTTGCGTCAAGAAGTGATATACAAGAGAACATTGGCTCTGAACTTGCGTTAGATATAGACAATTCAAAGTTTTTGGACGATTACATAAAGGGAACCAGTCTCCGTGTAAGAGTTGAATATGTTTTAAGAAATAACACAAGCGCTGATGTAAGCATAAGAACATCAATAGGCTTTACTTCATCACCTAAAGCGCAATAAAAGATAAATAGTTTGTTTGGTTTACTATCCGGCATGGAATTCTTCCTGCCGGATTTTTTTTTACTTTTGGTAAATGTTTGATGTTCTAAAGGATAGTTTCACTCAGTTATTTTTACAAACAGGTTTACTGGAATGGCTAGGTGTTTTCACTGGTATACTATGTGTATGGCTTGCCGCCAAAAACAACATATACAATTGGCCCATTGCTATAGTAAGTGTAGTTATCTATATTTTCATCTTCTTCGAATCAAAACTGTATGCCGATATGGGTCTGCAGTTTTACTTTTTCGCGATGAATGTCTACGGCTGGTATTTCTGGAGCAAGAACAGAAATAATCCCGAAGCATCGCGACCAATTACAGTCATTACCAAAAAGGAAATTATGCTTTCCATTTTAGGTGTAATTATTTTTACGTTAATACTGGGCTTTGTACTTAAAAAGAATACAGATGCCTCGTTCCCCTTTTTAGACAGCTTTTGTACGGCCTGTAGTTTAATAGCCCAGATATTTCTTGCAAGAAAGGTATTACAGAACTGGCTGATCTGGATTTTTGTCGATATCATATATGTTGGCATGTACGTTTCAAAAGACCTATATGCAACAGCAGTTATGTATGCATTATATGTTTATATTGCCTCTGTAGGCTATTTAGATTGGAGGAAAACCCACCGTGAACAAACCCATTAAAAAGATAGCCATTGTTGGCCCGGAGAGTACTGGAAAATCAACCATTACCCAGCAGCTTGCAAAACACTTTGATACCTTATGGGTACCTGAATACGCAAGGTATTACTGTGCGGCATTAACCGAACCATGCAATTTGCAGGACGAGGTAAACATGTTTCATGGGCAATTGGCACTCGAAGACTCCATACTAGCCATAGCCGAAAAAGACCTGGTTTTCTGTGATACAACCTTTATCACTGTAAAAATATGGAGCGATGAAGTTTTTGGAGAAACCCCTCAGATTGTTCTTGATGCACTCCCTAAATACAATTACGATTTATACTTGCTGATGGATATTGACCTACCCTGGCAAGAAGATCCTCTTCGCGATTTCCCGCATAAACGAGAACATTTTATGCAGGTATGGCATCAGGAGCTTAAAGCCTTGAACGCAGTATACGTTAAAGTTGGCGGTCAGGGAGAGGATAGATTAAATAACGCAATTACAGCAGTTCAAACATTTTTACACTGATAAAAAAATCAATACCTTTGTACCATCAAAAAGGGGTGCCTTGTTTTGTAAAAAACACGAAAACAGGCTGAGAGCATACCCATTATATCTGTTTACAGATATATGCACCTGATCCGGATAATGCCGGCGGAGGGATTGGAGTTATGGAGTTTAACTGGGCTGTAAGTACCCCTTACTTACAGTGGTTTAACTAAAAGAAACAATAAAGTGAAAAAATTAATGATCACAGCGCTTGCTGTGTTGCTATTGCCGGTGTTGGTAAAAGCGCAATTCTCCATTTCGGGTACCGTATCCGAAAAATCAAATACTACATTACCTGGCGCTACTATTAAGCTAAAAAATAAATCTGCCGGAACAACTGCCGATAAACAGGGAAAATATCAATTAACCAATTTAAAAGCAGGTAATTATACGTTATTAGTAAGCTATCTTGGCTATCAAACAATAGAAAAGAGCATCACAATTAATGCCGATCAAACGCTCGATTTTGTATTAGTTCAATCGGCTTTTCTTGCCGACGAAGTTATTGTAAACGCAACCCGTGCAAATGAAAAGTCTGCAACCACTTATAAAAACATTAGCAAAACAGACATTGAACAAAACAACTTCGGACAAGATCTTCCTTTCATCCTAAACAACACACCAGGTGTGGTTGTTACCTCCGATGCCGGTGCAGGTGTAGGATATACAGGCATTAGAATAAGAGGCAGCGATGCGAGCAGGATAAACGTTACTGTAAACGGGATCCCATATAATGACAGTGAAAGCCAAGGTACATTCTGGGTAAACATGCCTGATTTTGCTTCATCTGTCGACAACGTACAAATCCAACGCGGGGTTGGAACTTCAACAAACGGAGCTGGGGCATTTGGCGGAAGTTTAAACATCCAAACTTCATCAAGCTCAGAAGTCCCTTACGCAGAAATAAACAACACTTATGGAAGCTACAACACCCTTAAAAATACTGTCAAAGTAGGTACCGGTCTTATTGATGGAAAATGGAGCTTTGACGGTCGTTTATCAAGAATCAAATCTGATGGATTTATCGACCGTGCGGCCTCTAATCTTAAATCATACTTCTTATCAGGTGCATATCATGGAAAAACCGATATACTACGTGTAAACGTATTTTCAGGAACTGAAGAAACTTACCAAGCCTGGAACGGTGTTCCTGAAGCTAAACTTAGAGGCGACATTGAGGGCTTAAAAGAACATTACAACAATAATCTCGGCTATCTGTACAACACCCAGGCAGATTCTTTAAACCTTTTCAATTCCGATAACAGAAAATACAATCAGTTCCTTTATAAGGATCAGAACGATAACTACAAACAAAACCATTATCAAGCTTTATACGCAAAACAGTTCAACGAACAATTGTCGTTCAACGGGGCATTACACCTAACCCAGGGCGAAGGATATTTTGAAGAGTATAAAAACAACCAGAAACTTAAAAACTATGGTTTGCCAAATGTTATAGCAGGCGGTTCAACTATTGAAAGAACGGATCTTGTTCGTCGTCGTTGGTTAGATAATAACTTTTATGGTCTTACTTATGCCTTTAACTACCAACCAGAATCTAATTTAAATTTCACACTGGGTGGGGCTTATAACCAATATAGAGGCAAACATTTTGGACAAGTAATATGGGCTCAATATGCATCAACATCAACCAACGATTATCATTACTATGATGGCAAAGGAGACAAGGACGACTTCAATAGCTACTTCAAAGTAAATTATAATCCGGTAACTCAGTTAAGCTTGTTTGCAGACTTACAGTACAGAAATGTGAAATATGATATTTCAGGAACTGACAAGAATCGCAAAAGTTTAGATTACAATAACAACTACAATTTCTTTAATCCTAAAGTTGGAGCTACCTATTTCCTAAACGAGTTAAGCAACTTTTACGCCTCATTTAGTGTTGCAAATAAAGAACCAAACCGCGATGATTTTACCAATTTAAAAGAAGGTCTGGCTGTTCCTAAACCAGAACGTCTAAACAATATAGAGGCAGGCTACCGCTTTAAAAACACAGATTTTAATGTCGGCGTAAATGCGTACGGTATGTTTTACAAAGATCAGCTGATCTTTACCGGCGAAATCAACGAATATTCTGATGCTTACCGTCAAAATGTAGACAAGAGCTATAGGATTGGCCTGGAGCTAGACGCTTCTTATATTATCAGTTCTCACTTTGCTGTTAATGCAAACGCAGCGTTCAGCAGAAATAAGATCAAGAATTATGTAGACTATGTATCAGAATATGATAACGATTTTAACCTGATTAATGTACAGGCTACAAACTATGCAAACCCGGATATTTCTTTCTCGCCAAACTCGGTAATATTTGGAGAGCTGGTTTACAAACTGGTGGCTGGCTTTGCTATTGCCTTACAAAGCAAATACGTGAGTAAGCAATACATGGACAATACTCAAAACGAAAGCCGTAAACTCGATGCTTATTGGGTAAACAATGCAAGGCTTGGTTACGACTTCAGTTTAAAAGGAATCAAAAACATAAACATAGGCCTGCTTGCCAATAACATTCTAAACAGAAAGTACGAAAGCAATGGTTATACCTACAGTTCAATTTACCCATGGGGAACCACAACAGAGAACTTTTACTTCCCTCAGGCCGGAACTAATTTCTTACTTTCGCTAAATTTGAAATTTTAATCCTATGAAGAAGTTCATCGAAAGACTACATTTTATTACACACGACATTGAGCCGTTAACCCATATCGAGCAGGCACAAATAGCTTGTGAGGCTGGGGCAAAGTGGATTCAATACCGCTGTTTAATTAAAAACGACGATGAGCTTTTAGTAGATATCAATGTGATTGCTGAAATCTGTGACGATTGGGGGGCTACCTTAATCGTTACAGATCACATTCACCTTAATGGCAAAGCCGATATACAAGGTTTCCATATAGAAGATATGGACGCTGATTTCACAAAACTAAGAGAACAATTAGGGGAAGCAGTAACTATCGGAGGCTCGTCAAACACAGTTGAAGGTTTAATCAGACTTGCAAAAGAGGGAGCAGACTATGCCGGCTTTGGCCCCTTCCGCGATACGACAACCAAGCCAAACAATGCTCCTCATATTGGTATAGAGGGATATAAAAAAACAATGGCCACCTTAAATCAAAATGGTATTATCTTACCTGTTTTAGCCGTAGGGGGTGTTACCGCCGATGATATAGAGGCACTTATGGAAACCGGTGTTTTTGGCATAGCAGCATCAGCCGCAATTAATCAGGCTGAAGATATGAGAGAAGCATATCTTACATTTTATGACAAGATTATGTAATTGCAAGAAAAATAATCTTAAAATTTATTTGTCTATCAACTACATTTGTTCAAAATATTTTTCCTTTTGGACAATACCGAAATCATAGAAAAACCAGATCCCTACGCTGCCCTTCGTTATAGAGAGTTCAGATCTTACCTCGGAATGCGTTTCTTTTTTACGTTCGCATATCAAATGCAAGCTGTTATTATCGGCTTTCACATCTATCATTTAACTAAGGATCCGCTTGCCTTGGGACTAGTGGGGCTCTGCGAAGCCATACCCGCAATTGGTATTGCACTGTACGGAGGATACGTTGCAGATAAATCAGAAAAAAGAGGCCTCTTACTCAAAATATTCTTCGGAGTATTCCTTTGTTCTTTAGTGATGCTAATTGCCACTACAAAGCAAATGCACGCATACGTACCAACAAGTTATATTGTGCCAATCATGTATTTGATGGTGTTTGGAATAGGTATAGCAAGAGGTTTTTTCAGTCCAGCAACATTCTCTTTAATGGCTCAGATCATTCCTAAAAAGCTTTATCCTAACTCAAGCACCTGGAACAGCTCGAGTTGGCAGCTGGCATCTATACTTGGCCCTGCGGCAGGTGGGTTAATTTATGGATTCTATGGCATAACCGTAACTTACAGTGTCATTATTATCTTTATCTCTATTTCACTGATCTGTATCTTCTTTTTAAAACCACACCCGCCAACTTATATACCAAAAGAAAGCATAGTAAAAAGCCTTACCGAAGGTGTCCATTTTGTATTTAAAAATAAAATGATGCTTGGTGCAATGAGTCTGGACCTGTTCTCTGTATTTTTTGGTGGAGCAGTGGCCCTTTTACCTGTATTTGCTAATGATATTCTTAAAGTAGGCTCAGAAGGCCTGGGATTTATGCGTGCTGCTGCTTCTGGCGGGGCTGTTATTACCATGTTAGCGATGACACGCTTCTCTCCTATGAACAAGCCATGGAGAAACCTTTTGATTGCGGTAACCGGTTTTGGAACCAGTATCATCTGCTATGGTCTATCTAAAAACTTCTACTTAACGCTTGCACTTCTCTTTGCAGAAGGCGCATTTGATAGCATAAGTGTAATCATCAGGTCTACCATTATGCAGTTGCTAACTCCAGATGACATGCGCGGCCGTGTGTCTGCTGTAAACAGTATGTTTATTGGCTCTTCAAATGAAATAGGTGCTTTTGAATCAGGTTTAACTGCAAAACTGATGAGAACAGTGCCTGCCGTAGTATTTGGAGGCAGCATGACCATTCTCGTTGCGGGCGTTACCTACCTCAAAACAAAAAACTTAACCAAGTTAACATTACAGGAAATAAACGAGCAGAATGTTTAACCTTAAACGATAGAGAACCTTTCACCCACCTGTTGTCTCCACATCGCATAGTACAAACCATTCTGAAGCACAAGCTCATCGTGAGTTCCCTGTTCAATTACATTCCCTTTTTCCAATACATAGATCCTATCGGCGTGTTTAATTGTCGATAAGCGGTGGGCAATTAATATCGTCATGTGGTTATCTATATCAGAAACCTCTCTTATTGTTGCTGTAATTTCTTCTTCCGTTAAAGAATCCAACGATGAGGTTGCCTCATCAAAAACCAGGATATCCGGCTTGCGCAATAGTGCTCTGGCAATAGACAAACGCTGCTTTTCACCTCCCGAAACCTTCACTCCACCTTCACCAATCATGGTATCCAAGCCTTTATCCGCTCTGGCCAATAAGTTCTGACAAGCTGCCTGATGTAATACCTTCATACACTCCTCATCGGTTGCCTCAGGCCTTACAAACTGCAAATTCTCTCTTATTGTTCCAGAAAACAATTGCGTATCCTGCGTTACAAAGCCTATTTTCTCTCTCAATTCATCTAGATCTATGTTCGTAGCCGTAACTCCATTGTACTTAATGGCTCCTTCCTTAGGCTCGTACAACCCTACCAGAAGTTTAACAAGCGTAGTTTTACCAGAGCCCGATGGCCCTACAAAGGCAATCGTTTCTCCAAGGTTCGTTTCGAAATTAATGCTATTTAAGGCGTTAGTAGAGGCCGATTGGTGCTTAAAGCTAACCTCATCAAATTCTAATTTTTTGATTTTAGCAATTGATGCCGGATTATCAGGTTTCTTATCTTTTGGAATAGACATGATCCGCTCAAAATTATTTAGCGATACCTCCGTTTCCCTGTAAACATTAATGATATTACCCAATTCCTGCAAAGGACCAAAAATAAAGAACGAGTAAATGAATAGTGAGAAGAACTCACCCACCGTAATTCTTCCTGCAAAGATCAGGTACATCATCAAAAAGAGCAGCCCGTTACGCAACAGGTTCACAAACGTTCCCTGGATAAAGCTTAAACTGCGGATGTATTTTACCTTTTTAAGCTCTAGTCCTAAAATCTTCGTGGTTGTAGTATTTAACCTGTTTATTTCCTGTTTGGCAAGTCCCAGACTTTTTACCAGCTCAATATTACGCAGCGATTCTGTGGTAGAACCTGCAAGTGATGTTGTTTCTGCTACAATATTCTTTTGAACTTTTTTAATCCGTTTACTTAAAAACGAACTTAAAAACCCAAGTAAAGGAATAGAAGAAAAATACACCACAGCTATAACCCAATATACAGAGATGGCATAAACCGTCACAAAAATGATCCCGATAATACTTGTAAACAAAACATTTATTACCGCCTGAACCAGTTTCTCAGTATCAATCCTAACTTTTTGTAAAATACCTAATGTTTCTCCGCTGCGCTGATCTTCAAAAACCTGATATGGCAGTTCCAAAGAATGAGCAAGACCATCGGAATATATTTTAGCTCCCAGTCTTTGCGTAATCACATTTACATAATAGTCCTGAAAATTCTTGGCGATGCGGGAAACCATTGCTGCTCCCATAGCCAATAAAATAAGTACCCCGGCACCCTTTATAAACTCATCAGTAGTATAATGCTTATAGTTCGTTACATACTTATCAATGATCAGGCGAAAAACATAGGGATCAAGAAAAGAAAATATCTGATTAACTGCAGCCAGAAACAAGGCCAGAAATATCAGACCTTTATAGTTTTTTAAAGAGCTGAATAAGATTTTCATAAATAAAATTTGTTAAAAATAAACAAAGGGAATGAAGCATTACTTCCATTCCCTTTAATTTACGTATAAATTATAATCCTGACCTAAACAGTCATGATATCCTTTTCTTTTGCTTCGGCATGTTTATCGATTTTTACAATGTAAGCATCGGTAATTTTTTGAACTTCAGCCTCACCTGTTTTGATCTCATCATCAGAAACACTTTCACCTTTCAATTTCTTAACCTTTTCGTTGGCATCTTTACGGATGTTACGAACGGTAATACGACCTCTTTCAGCTTCCTCTTTAACCTTTTTAACTAAATCCTTTCTACGCTCTTCAGTTAAAGGAGGAACTACCAAACGGATAATAATACCATCGTTTTGAGGGTTAATACCTATGTTTGCTTCCATAATTGCACGTTCAATAGGAACTAGCAAAGCCTTTTCCCAAGGCTGTATAAGCAATGTACGAGCATCTGGAGTGTTGATACTTGCAACCTGGCTTAAAGGAGTAGGATTTCCGTAATAATCAACCATAATACCATCCAGCATACCAGCAGAAGCCTTTCCTGCACGAATTTTCGTCAGTTCCGACTCGCAGTGCAAAATGGCTTTTTCCATGGTAGCCTGAGCATCTTGTAATTGTTTCTTTATGAGGTCATTCATGATGTGTAAAATTTAACCAAACTTATATAAAATATTGCTATTAGTTTTTAACAAGTGTACCAATGCCATCGCCATTTGCGATTTTCATGAAATTACCTGCTTTGTTCATATCAAAAACAATAATTGGGAGTTTATTTTCTTCGCAAAGCGTAAAAGCAGTCATATCCATTACGTTTAACCCATTAGCATAAACTTCTTTAAAAGTAATTTCTGAATATTTAGTAGCTGCAGGATCTTTCTCCGGATCAGCGGTATAAATACCATCAACACGGGTTCCTTTTAAAACAACATCTGCTTTTATCTCAATTGCGCGTAAAGCAGCTGCAGAATCAGTAGTAAAATAAGGATTACCAGTACCTGCTCCAAAAATCACCACACGTCCTTTTTCAAGGTGACGTACAGCTCTTCTGCGAATAAAAGGCTCACAAATCTGCTCCATTTTTATTGCAGTAAGCAATCTTGTTTTAAGACCTACTTTTTCAAGCGCATCTTGCAAGGCCATACTGTTAATTACTGTGGCTAGCATACCCATATAATCGGCTTGAGCACGGTCCATCCCAGATTTTTCAGCACTTAAACCTCTAAAAATATTACCACCACCAATAACAATTGCTATTTCAAGGCCTTTGGCATGTACCGCCTTAATGTCTTCAGCATACTGCTTTACAACCTCATTATCAATACCATACTGCTTATCGCCCATTAGCGATTCGCCACTTAATTTCAATAGGATCCGTTTATACTTCATGACTCCAAAAATAACTATTTGTTTTAATTAATAAGGCTCAAATGTTCAACTCCCTCTGCAAAAACTTTTAACAGCTCTAATTTTTCAGAAAGCAGGACCAAATTCGCCTTATTTCCAACCTTTAAATCGCCCAGTTTAGCATCCAATTCAATCAGCCTTGCCGGGTTTAGTGTGGCTAAATTCAAGGCTGCTGCCAATGGGATGTCGCAATACGCCACACAGTTTTGTACCGCTTGTAACATTGTTATGTTAGATCCAGATAAAGTTCCATCTGAAGTAATGAATTTCTCACCCGAAAGCTGATGCTGATAAGGCCCGATATTACATGAAGTAACCGCATCAGTTATCAAAAAAATTCTTTCACGGAGCAGCTTGTAGCTCATTTTTACAATTTCAAAATCCACATGATTTCCATCTGCAATAATGCTTGCCATTGCCTTAGGGTGACTAAATACCGCGGCAGGCAAATTCGGTGATCTATGATGTATAGAAGGCATTGCATTAAACAAATGCGTTGTGGTTTTAAAGCCCATATCATAAGCTGCAGTAGCTTGCTCAAAATTGGCATCACTATGCCCCAGCGATAACACGATATTATTATCTAGCAGGTAATTGATAACCTCATCGTCCTGAAGTTCGGCAGCAATGGTCATCATTTTTACCGTACCATCTGCATATTCAAGTAACCTTTTTACCTCATCAAGGGAGGCTTTGCAAATGTATTTCTCAATATGGGCTCCTCTGCGTTTTGCATTAATATAAGGGCCCTCCAAATGTAAGCCCAGAAAACCCCTGGCTTCGCTACGATAAGCTTTTGCTGCAGCGATAGATTGATGAACAACCTCCGGAGTGTTAGTTGCTACACAAGCTAAAAAGCTTGTAGTTCCTTTACTTAGCAGATCCAAATCCATTTGACTTAGCGTGTCTGCTGTTGGGTAAGCAGAAAAAAGGTCCTTTCCACTGCCATAAATCTGAAGGTCAATAAAACCAGGACTTAAATAGTTTCCTTCGGCATCTACAATTTCATATCCGACTGGAATCTCTTCGCTGCTGATTTTAACGATCTCACCATTTTCAATTAAGACATTCTGACCTGCAACTTGCAGCCCATCCGCAAAGAACTTACAATTTTTAATAGCTAACATACAAATACAATTATGCCCCAAACTTATATAAAAGTTTTTATTAGAACGTTTCCTGAATAAAAAGAAAAAAAGAGAGCCGCTGCCGTCATCTCGACGATAGGAGAGATCTCTTGATCAAGAAATAACCATAAATCAAATTAGCATAACCAAGAGATCTCTCCTATCGTCGAGATGATTGTTATGACTCATGCAAGTATTTTTTAATATAATTTATGCCGCAATTAATTGATTACTGACATAAGGTTTCTGATGACTTACCACTGCAACCACTCTTAGGGCAATCTTATTTCTTATTGCATTTAAGATGCTCATGG
>NZ_JBFTIZ010000121.1:0-22601 GCF_056395165.1 Pedobacter sp. 10L46_2 | reverse complement strand
GTCTACAAAACCATAAACCTTACCGGCTACAGTTTTAAAACCATATTTATAGCCATTTTCGTCTTTGCTGTTTTTCACAGCAAAAACTGCCTTTAAAGCATTTGGAACACGAAGATTGCAATCTCCGCCAGATAACGATTTCACAGAGAGCTTAACGATCTTTCCATCTTTCCATTGCAGATCAGTAATTTCAAAATTACCTCTTGCACGCAGACCTTTTACACTTCCACTAGTCCATTCTTTGGGTAAAGCAGGAAGCAATTCAATTTCTGAAGTTTGACTTTGAAGCAACATCTCCGCAACACCAGCAGTATAACCAAAGTTACCGTCTATCTGGAAAGGAGGATGTGCGCAAAACAAATTCGCATAAATTCCACCACCTTCATTATAATCAACACCAGAACCACCTACAAGTGTAATAAAGTTCTTAAGAATCAGATAAGCATGATCACCATCATGTAACCTTGCCCAAAAGTTCATTTTCCAGGCCATAGACCAACCAGTTGAGGCATCGCCACGTGCAAGTAAACTTACTTTTGCAGCTTTTGTTAGCTCTGGTGTTTCAGTCGTACTGAACTGTCTGCCCGGATGTAGACCAAAAAGATGAGATGCATGTCGGTGGTTATCCTTTGGATCATCACGATCTGTTTCCCACTCCTGTAACTGTCCCCATTTACCAATTTTGGGTTTTAACAGGTGCTCACGCATATCCATTACTTTATCTCTATAAGCTTTGTCAACGCCTAATGCATCAGCAGCTTCAATATAATTGGTAAACAGATCATACACGATTTGCTGATCGTACGAAACACCGTCTTCAGTAGGTCCATGTTCTGGCGACCAGCCCTTTGGTGCTACCAAAGTGCCATCATCTCTACGTTTCAAATAATCATCCCAAAACTCCGTGATCTCTTTTAGTATCGGGTAACCAAAGTTTTTAAGGTAAGCTTTGTCTCTTGTAAATGCGTAATGTTCCCAGATAGACTGTACATACCATGCACTACCTGGTGTGTTCCATAAAAAGCTTTCGCCACCAAAAATGTTGTTTTCCGTTTTCACAGTCCACCCACGTACCCCAGGATACTCCTTTTTGGTATTTTCCTTTTTCACTTCGCGCATACTGTTTATGTAATCCAGATATGGAAAATGAGATTCAGAAAGATTGGTAGGCTCTGCAAGCCAATAATTCATTTGTATATTAATGTTCGAGTGGTAATCAGACCGCCATGGCGGGTTGTTACTTTCGTTCCATAAGCCTTGCAAATTGGCAGGCAAGCCCCCTTTTCTCGATGAGTTGATTAACAAATATCTTCCATACTGAAAAATAAGTGCCTCCAATTGAGGATCTGTTGCTTTCTTATAATTAATTATCCTTTTATAAGTTGGAAGCGACAGCGTTGCTGCCGGGGTAGCACCCAGGTTTAACGACACTCTTCCGAATAAATTCTGATAATCTTTAATGTGATTGTTTAGCAACAGCTGATAGTTTTTAGTTGATGCCGCCGCCAAAATCTGTTTAACTTTAGCATCAGGATCCTCACCTTTCCATTGTTGATCACGCTTATTGCTATAATCAGTTGCTGCTGAAAGTAAAATAGTAAATGCATCTGCCTTATTAATATTTAATTGAGATCCACCTTTACCATCCGATTCTATAACTGCAGATCCACCTTCTGTTTTTACCAATAAAGTAGCGCTGTATGCCATTCCATTTTCAAGTTTCCCAGCAATGGTTAACCTTGTTCCATCAGCGGTAACTTTTGCATCATGAGCATCCCTAAGTTGTATAGTAGCCGAGGATCCTGCCTTTTTATTGGCAGTAAAACGCAACACCATTACCTTATCAGGGAAACTGCAAAAGTACTCACGTTTATAGGCAACGCCATTGTCTGTGAAAGAAATTTTCTGAACAGCTTTGCTAATATCAGTTTCTCTGCGATAATCAGCAGGAACAGCGGCCTTAGCATCTTTGTCTTTAAAATTGATGTACACATCACCAAATGCTTGATAAGCACCTGTATTTGTTTCGTCCCCGGTCCACAAACTAATTTCATTAAATTGAATGTGTTCTTGTGAGATTCCGCCAAATACCATCCCGCCAATTCTTCCATTTCCCATAGGGAAAGCTTCTGTCATCCATTCTTTGGCAGGCTTATTATCCCATAGTTTTAAGTCCTGTGTGGGTTGCGCTACTTTCTTTACCTGAGCAGTCAGACTAAGCTGAAACAGCAGGAAAATAAAAAGTGCATAAATTTGTTTTTTGTGTGGTTTCATTTTGTGATATACAGGTTTGGTTAAAAAGTGTTTTCAATGATACTTAAATAAAGCACATAAAAATTCAGCAATTCTTACATCATCTTAAGGGATTTTAACATAAAACAGGTAATGATCCCTGAGATTAGCTGTACTTTTTAATCACCAATCCTTTTGTAAACATACTGTCTGTCGGCATTTATAAGGAGTTGCATTTTTCGTTTTTTGCCTGAGAATACAGCATCAACCGGATCGTTCTCATTTACAAAGAACTTTTCATTTGCATAGGGTTTTAGTTCAGTAACTCCCTTTTTCCGAATCATTGTAACTATGCCCGTTGTTACGGTTATCTTCAAGGTATCGTTGGCAAGATCATTATAATAGGAGCCCTGATAAGTATCCAGCAGTTCCTGATCTACCGGAACTTTAGCGTACTTAAACTTTTTGATGCCCAGCAACCAGGTATATAAACTATCGGTATTGTATGCTGAAGTCCAGCTGTCGTGGCCGTCTTCCGGAAAAATAGTGAATTTAACATCCGGATTTATAGGTTTTAGTGCATTAACCATATCCTGACTTGCTTTAAGCGGAACAACATTATCCTTTCCTCCATGAAAAACCCAAACAGGTGTATGCCTTATTGCCCAGACTTTGGAAACATCCCCCCCTCCACAGATCGGCACAACTGCGGCAAACATCTGAGGATATTTCATTGCCATATCCCAACTGCCATAACCACCCATACTTAAACCCGTTAAGTACAATCGATCTTCATCAATTCTATACTTTTTCTTAATATCCTTCATTAAACGCATTAAATCTGTGCTTTCCCAGCGTTCTCCTTCTGGCACCTGGGGCGACACTACAATGAATGGAAACTTTTTCCCATCGGCGATCAATTTTGGTAAACCATTTACTGCAACCTTGCTTACATCATCTCCACGTTCACCACTGCCATGTAAAAATAATACAACAGGGAATTTTTGTTGATCATCTTTATTATAATTTTCCGGTAAATAAAGGAGATACTTTAATTCGTTGGTATATTTTTCCTGGCTTTGCTGGGCTAATAAAGCACCACAAAACAGATTGAAAACGACTAAGAAGACGAATAAGAATTTCATATTGAACAAATTAATAATCAGACTCTTAATATACGAGAATGTTACTAAATTAACCAGTTAGTTAAAGCTAAGATTTTATCTTTTTTATAGAAGCGATATCTCCAAGATCTTTTTTTCTTCCCGAGGCTTCTTTATTTTTTATGAACTCGGTTACGTTAATAAAGTTAACTTTAAGATTATCAACCTCGCCATCCACTCTATTTATATAAGCTTCATCAAATTCAACACCGGATATTGCATTTAGGATATCAATCCGTAAGGGTGGATATCCCAATTGAGTAACATAATTTTCCTTTAAAAAATCTTGTTCAGTTAAACCTAATGATCCAAAACCAAAATCATTCAATACCTTAATCATTCTTGATGCATTTTTGGCGCTTGGTTTAATCCAAATATCTAAATCTCCGGTATGTCTGGGGCGACCATGGTACGCAAGTGCATGGGCACCCACTATCATATAATCAACCTTATGAAGATTGAGCAATTCTATAAAATCAATAAAATCTTGTTCGAAGATCATAATTTCCTTTGTTGAACTACTTTTTCAATTTTTTCGGGAAATTTACCATCTGCCCAAGTAAAATAGTTTTTTCTCAAGCGACTAACTTCAGATAATCTCTCGGAAACTGTTCTGCTAAGCCAAAATAAAACATCGAGACTGTCTTCGTCTTCCATTTTGACCTGATTAACTACCATGGCTATTTTTCTACTGTGCTCCATATCTTAAGACTACGATGAAATCACTAAAAATTGATATCCTCATTACAAAAATAAGAAAAAAACAAGACTGTTTTATATCTATATATGCCCTATCTCAGTCTACCTAAAACATTGATAGTTGCTCATCTCTCGATTGAGAGTTGCTTTGAAAAACAAACTCTCCAATTACTACAAATTGGCCTTCGTTCACACGAACACGAAGAACTATTCTATCGCAAATAAAGTTTAGATTTACTTTTGTATCCATAAACAGATCTCTTGCCAAGGATAATTGTTCGTGGTTTAATCTCCTACCTATTGATATATGAGGGTTATAACTTCTATGAGTCAACTTAACTTTCATACCTTGTTGAATCCTCTTCATACATTGTTTAAGTATAATCTCTGACTCCTTATCTGGCAATATGCATATTACTCCATTTTCATATACATCAATACGATCAAATGTTAAATCCAAAGGCGGTTCAGAAGTACAAAGCTTAAGCAATTGACTTTTAATAGCTAACAATTCTCTTTCACCAATTACATTAAACTCACATATTGTTATGTGAGCCTTTGAATTTCTACTGCCATACCAACCAGCTACGGATGCCAGCTCATCTTTCATAGCCTTCACCTTTTCCATTACTGAGAGAACAGGATATATCGCTACTGAATAAACAGAAATTTCACTCATATCTATAATAAAGATAAGAGATTACTTCTTACTCCTTGCCTTATATCTTCTGTAAGAAACAAAAGCCAAAGCAAAAACTACCGCCAGCGTAATATACACCCACGACGGAATTGGCACAGGATCACCTTGCGCATACGAATGCAAACCAGTCAGGTAGTAATTAACCCCGAAATAAGTCATGATTATACTGGAGAAACTTAACAGCGACAGCAAATTAAACAAGTACTTACTTCTTAAGCCCGGAATTAAACGAACGTGCAGTACAAACGCATAAACAATAACCGAAATAAACGCCCAGGTTTCTTTCGGGTCCCAGCTCCAATAACGGCCCCAACTCTCATTAGCCCATACACCACCTAAAAACGTACCAACAGTAAGTAAAAATAAACCTACCGTTAACGACATTTCATTCACAATCGTTAGCTCAGTTATCGAAGCTTTAACCTTTGCACTGATTTTATTGTTATCAATTACATAAAGTATCAATACAACTGTACCCATCAATGCACTTAAGCCAAAGAAACCATAACTAGAAGTAATAATTGCTACGTGAATCATCAACCAATATGATTTCAATACAGGAACCAGCGGAGTAATCTGAGGATTCATCTGAGAACCACCGTGTGCAAAGCCCATCAAAATCACAGCAATTAAACAACCCGCAGCAGGTATAAACGCATTACTGTTTCTATACATTAGTAAACCGGATAAAACACCTATCCAGCTAATAAACAATACCGCTTCATAACCATTACTCCAAGGCTCATGCCCCGAAATATACCAACGAGCTCCTAAACCAACCGCCTGTAAAGTTGCTGCAATGCCGATAAGTATCAAAACTACCTTAACCAGTGTATCAAGTGATTTAGAATTCTTAAATAGCTTCATGAAGGCAAGTGAAAGTATCACTACCCCTAGAATGGCATAAGTAATCATCAGATTCAGGAATATATTCCATGAGTTATAACTGATCTCCCATTCTACTTTCGACTGTGAAGGCACTACATTCTTACCATATTTCTGTTGCGCTTCGCCAATATCTTTCAGTGCTGCATCGGCCGAAGACCAGTTACCTGATACCTGAGCGTCGTTAACAGCTTTAACATAACGGCTAATAGCACTTGGTTTAACGGAAATACTATCTAAATCACTTATAGTCATAGCAATCCAGGTATTATTCGCATCACCAATAATTGGAGAAACACGTAAATACTGCCCATAAACCAATTGCTCCATAGCCTGTAACTTATCATTCAGATCAATTACATCTTTATCGTAGCTATTTTGTTCAGCAGGTTTCTTAGCAAATGCCTTTGCATAATCGTCTTTTAATCTGAATTCAGCAGTCCCGTCCGAATTAATCTTTATCAAATTTACCATCGAAGTATAACCTTCGGGAGTAGCGCTCACAGTTTTAAGCAATTCAGGCCCACCCTTAGTATTTACTTTAATCAACGGAACGTTGATCCAGTTGAAAGGCATTGTCGAAATAGATAAGAAAAACTGGTTTGCATTTAATGTATAAAAACGATCCTTGCGATGTAATTTCCTAAGGATTTCCAGTGCCATCGTATTAACAGGTTCAATCCGGCCATCAATATTTTGCACCAATAAATGGCCAAACTTATCGGCATGAGTCTCATCTATTTTAATAGATGAAGCAAATTGTACCGGGTCTAAGGTTTTAGTAGGCAAAAACAGTTGCGTATCATTATGCTCATGTTTATGTTCTGGGGCAGTACCATTCCCAGGCACAACGTTGTGCTCATTATCGTGAACCTCACCATTTTCATGAACATGAGTAGTTGCGCCATCAGTACCATGCATATCTATCTTCTGACTAAAAGCCGCACCGACAGGCAAAAAGAAAAGCAGCAA
This sequence comes from Pedobacter sp. 10L46_2, assembly GCF_056395165.1. Lineage (NCBI taxonomy): Bacteria > Pseudomonadati > Bacteroidota > Sphingobacteriia > Sphingobacteriales > Sphingobacteriaceae > Pedobacter > Pedobacter sp. 10L46_2. Next base: position 15,950 of record NZ_JBFTIZ010000121.1, on the reverse strand, counting down.
CAACAATGTTTTCGATTTAGAGATTGTTTTCAATTGCTCATTCAATTTCGAAAAATGAGTCCCTTTCCAGAATAGCGTAACAAACATGCCTAAGAAAAGTAAAATATAACCAATATAAGTAACGTTGGTACCCAACTGATCATGATTTACAGATAGAATCGTCCCCTTTTCGTCCTCATCAAAACTTGCCTGAAAAAAGCGATAACCAGAATGATCCAATACATGGTTCATAAATATTTTATATGGTGTTTCTCCAGCCTCATCCAAAATCATGACATCAGAAGAATAAGAAGCCGGACTATTACTACCCGGATATTTTTCCATCTTAAAATCTACCAATTTAAGCGAAAACGGCGTTTGATAGATCTTAGATCCATAAGCCAAGGAAATCCTCAAACCGCCAACTTCACTTTGATGTTGAAAATTTGTCATCCCTTTTCCACCGTAAAACGACACCGTATCCACAGCGGTTGGTGTAGTAATTTGTACTTTCACTAAATCCAGATCATGCTCATGAGTCCTTTTATCACCCTCAAAATAAATGATGTGGCCTGGTATTGCAGGCTCAGGAACAACAAAGGCAAATCCACCATAAGTGTATAAGCTTCTTAAATTGAAGGGCTGAGGAACATTATTTCCAACAACAGGTTTTCTTTCCTGGGTAGCCATAATCATATAATTACCCTCGTAAGGAGAAGAAATCTGAAGTGCACCGCTTGCATCACTTATATTGATGGCACCCGGTGTTTCTTTGTTAAAAGAAACCAGCATGTTCTGCATCAGCTGCACACCACCCGTAGGAATATATTTATTTACACGTTTACCATTTTCAAGTACAACAAGATGTAAGGTTGGTTTACCAGTATCACCGCGCACCAATGAATCCTGTGCCCTTGCATAAAAATCAACAACCTTTAGCTTAACACGCTCTCCATTGTAATCGTACTCAGAAGTAAATGTCTTTTTAAAAGGCTTTAAATACATAGGAATGCGGCTAGAAGTTAAATTAGCAGGCACATCATCATATGCCAATGCCGCATCACCCTTACCTATCTGTACCTTAATAAAGGTCTTATCCGAAATAATGTCTTTACTTGTTTCGCCTTCGCGGATATGCATTGATCCTTCAAAACTTATATATCTTGTGATATAACCACCAATAAAAATAAGCACAAATGCGAGGTGGAATACCAATAGAGGCCATTTCTTACGTTGCAAAAGTTGGTATCTGCCAATATTCCCAATAAAGTTCAATACCAGGATTAGCATAATCAATTCAAACCACCAGCAGTCATAAATTAGCGCCTTGGCAACAGATGTTCCATAGTCATTTTCCACAAAAGTGGCCATGGCCATAGAAAAAGCATAAAGCAACAACATCACACCCGTGGTACGGGTTGAAAAGAGAATTTTACCTAACCTGTTAGTCATTATTAATGTTTCTTTTTTATTTCTACCAATAAGATTTTCTGAATCTTACCTAAAAAAATGATTTGCGTATTATAATTGGTGGCAAAGATGCCCCTAGCAAATCAAAAAAAATAAGGGTAATTGAATTTATGGCAAAAATAAGACTAAACGCCACCTAATAGAGTTGAGAAAAAGGAAAAGATACCTGTTTATATAAAACATCATCCAAACCATAGATGTCCTTATAGAAATGAACAACACCCTTTTTATCCGCCCAGGCAGTATAATAGGTAATACAAACAGGAACCTGAAGAGGTAGTCCGATATATTTTGCTCTTGGATAACCATTAGCCATCGCTTTTTTTATCTGATCAAACTTTGGTCCTTTACCAAACAGTGCATAAGCAAGGTTTAAAGGTTGTTCGACCCGCACACAACCATGGCTCACTGCCCTTATACTTTGCTTAAATGGCGATTGTGTAGGTGTATCATGGAGGTAAACGCTACTCTCATTATTAAAAAGAAATTTGATCCTGCCAAGGGGATTTTGCTCKCCCGGCTGTTGTTTAAATGAATAAGAACCTGTTTCTTCAGATTGCCAGTCGATAGCTTCCGGATCGCCCACAAGCTTACCATTCCGGTATACATTGATATCGTTGTTAGCAAAATAATACCTGTTTCTTTTTGCGTACGTGATGATCTCATTACTTGCAATGCTTTGCGGGATATTCCAAACCGGATTTACCTGTACACTATAGATCATGCTGCTCAGTTGAGGAGTTTCCTTATTCACTTCCTTTTCACCAACACAAACCTTCATGCGAAGCACCACTTTTCCGCTATCTATCACACTCAACATAAACTCTGGAATATTTACCAGCACATATTTATCAGCGGTAGGCTTGTTTTTCCACCTCAATCTTTCCAGGTTTACCATTAGAGTGCGATAAATACTGTCACTTTCCTTTTCCGATTTTAGTGCTTTTTGCAAAGCCAGGTATTGTTTGTCTTTTGGTTGTATGCTATCAAGGTAAGTTTTGATATTTCTTACTTCAAAAACCTGTATAATACTCATGCTATCGGGTCGCAATGTTGGACTGCTATAATTAATATAAACCCTTGCCGGATCGGTAATCCCAAATTGCAAAGCATTACTATATTTGATCATTGCATCGGCAATGACCAATTCAAGCTCCATAGCATCCTGATAAACTTCCCATTCTTTTCTCCGGGAATCTTTATCATTATAATTATCCAATAACTTTTTTATACGGCTTACCGAAAAAACTTCCGGATCTATCCCATGAACATTCGCGTTCCCTAAATAATCCTCTAAAGTTCGTAGCTGATTATCCGGCATAAAGCGGGACACGAGTACAGGTTGAAATTCATTTCTCTTATAAAAAGAGTCAATTTGCTCTGGATAAGTAAAAGTAAGGTGGCTGGCTTCAAAAACTTTTTTGAATTCGGCTGCGACATCCATTTTTTCAGCATGTTTCTTTAAAATTGGAGGCTCTATTTTATTTAGCCGCACCAGTGGTGTTGGTGTAGCAGTACGCTTAACGGTACAGGATAGGCAAAACAATATACAAGTCATCATGACAATGGCCACCTCCCTCAGAAAAGGGAGTTTAAGGGGATGATCTATATTAAACATCTCGATGAGACTTATTATTCACTAACAAATAAAGTAACAACTTGTTTTGTCAGCATCCCCCTCTTCTTTGTGAAATATTGCCAGGTGGTTGCCTTGAGCTTTTTAAGCGGTTTATTCGGCTCCCATCCGAAACAACCCCAAAAAACGCCTTAGCAACCTCCTAAGCAACATCCTGGCACTAGCCAGAAATATCAATACGTCTAAATTTATGAAAATGCTACGAAGCATTTGTAGTTTTTTTGAAAAAAAGCATAAAATAACCCGCGACAAATGAATGTCGCAGGCTATTTAAATTAACGCTCTCGATACAAACATAGGGAGCAATTATGAAGATTTGATGAATTTTTTTAAATATTTAACCAATACACCAATTTTATTACCAAAGCCCTGTTTTTAACAGCAAAAGGTTCGGGCAAATAGTTATCAGTATATACAATAAACAGATCTGAAGCAGGGCGATATCTCCATTGGAACCTCGTATTTACATTCATATTTTTCATTTGCTCGTTGTATTGCACAAAGCCGGTAAGAAACAATGTATTTGTCATGGTAACATCCAGCCTTGGGCCTACAAGCCAGAAATCGTTGTATCCCCATGGTTTGGGCAGGTTCAGCTTATTGTAGTTTGCACTTAGTGCAATACTTACATATGGTTGAAAACGATAACCAAATTCCCCACCTAATGTTAATCGTTTACCATCGGCATAATAGCCTCCATAGCGAGCATTCAATGCATATGTAAACAAGCTCTGAGGTTTAGACACATAATCGGCCCCAACGGTTGTCCAATTGTGCTCACTTCCAGCTACAAGCGTATCTATTTTAGTACTTACCGGATCAAAGGGTTGCAGAAGCTTAATGTAAGTACCAGACCCCCATACGGTAAGTGTGTTCCTGCTTCTAAACACCATTCCATAAGATGCCAACAGCTCGTTATCCGTACGGTGCATATTTTCATCAAAGAAATTGGTAGATGTAATTTGTGGCCCATGACTCAGTAATGGTCCTTTCTTTGGAAAGAAAAGACGGGTAATCTGTGGCATCATTTTAACATATCCCTGGCGGGGCACGTAACCTACCTCAGCAGTATAATTGCGGCCTACATATTCATGTTGCCAGCTAATGTTCCATTTACCACTTGTGTATTGCAGGTTAGCGGCATGCGTCCAGTCGTGTCCACTTTTCCCGGCTGCAACCGTGAAATTCTGAGCGGGCAAAGCAGTAGAGTTCTGTTTCTCTGTTTGCATATTCATAATGCCCAGCCTCCAATCCTTGTTTAATTTACCGCTTAAGCGTGCACCAAATTTAATGGGTACCCCCAGGCCTATCCTGCGGGAAAAGAAAGGTCGAATACCTGCATACCCGAAATTGGTAAACTGGTCTCCATTTTCCAGAAAGAACTGCCTTCTTTCAGGGTAAAATAACTCAAACCTATCTAAATTAGTGACTTGTTTATCTACATCTACCTGCGAAAAATCAGGATTTACGGTAAGATCAAGGTTTAGGGAAGAGGTAATAGCCACCTTAGCATCTAGTCCTATATCCTTACGATATGTTGATGGCTTATCCGTTTCATAATCTTTAATAACGCCACCAAGTGCATACGGGATTAGAGAAACAGTAGTACCTGGGTCTGGCGGTGGCATATCCCATACCAGCGTACCGGTATAAGCTAAGGAAGCTGATGGAAACTGTCTTGGTACAGGTGCCCAACTACTTTTTTCCGTAGTTTTCAGATCATTTCTGCCGAAGTTTATCCCCCATTTTGTAATACCTTTCTTATATCTGATACTTTTAAATGGGATTACAGCTTCAAAAACCCACTTATCGGGATAGTTCTTTACTACAGATTGCCATTTATTGTCCCAGCTCAGATCTACCTTACCGCCATCATACATTAGGCCATCCCATTGTGCGCCCGCAGCATTGGCACCAAATGCGAAACCATTGGTTTGATCATCAAATGGATCCATGAACATAATAAAGTTGTCGTTTTTTAAAAAGGAAAAATCACGGCGCAGAGATTCTACCATATAAGGGCCGGGTGCCCCGTTATAGTTTACTACTGAAAGGTAAAGATTCTGCTGATCGTAGGTCATCCGCACATCAGTACGCACTTTGGCATAACTGGTATCCATTGGCAGGATCATGTAGAAATCTGATGCTACGTCGGCATCTTGCCAGGCTTGCTCATCTAATTCCCCATCTATCTTAATGGTCGACGAAGCTTTATTGATATGTAACTGATAAGCATCATTTTTTTTTTGAGCTGAAACAGATAAACAGAAAAAGAAAGCAAGTAAAAAGAGGCTAATTCGCACAATAGGTTAGGTTCGGTTAAAAGGCCCAAAGTATAAAAAAAAGATAGGCGCTGCAATATTGTAATTGTAACATGATGAACATAATAGCCCCAAAAACCTACGAGACTGAAAAAATTTAATAAAAAAACAGGTCGAAACAACAAAGTGGCTTTATCTAAAAAAGATTATTCCTAAGTTTACAATGAAAAACCTACACATAAACCACAATAATGAAACAAAACTTCATTTCTACAATGTTCAGGGTAGCAATTGCCCTGAGTTTACCCCTGATTTTCTTTGGCTGCTCAGTTAAGCAATCCTCACCAAGCCCAAAATGGGAACAAATGTTCGATGGAAAGGACTTAAATGGCTGGGATGTAAAAATAAGAAAGCATGATCTGAATGACAATTACGGAAATACTTTTAGTGTTAAAGACGGAAACATTCAGGTTAGATATGACAAATATTCAGAATTTGATGAGCAATATGGTCACCTGTTTTACAAAAAACCTTACTCATATTATCTTATAGGAGTAGAGTATCGTTTTGTTGGAGATCAAGTAAAAGGCGGTCCGGGATGGGCATACCGCAACAGCGGCATCATGATCCATGGTCAGGATCCTGCTACGATGAAAAAAGATCAGGATTTCCCTAACTCTATAGAAGTTCAGCTATTGGGCGGCGCTGGCAATGGCGAACGCTCAACTGCAAACCTATGTACCCCTGGTACTCAATTTGTAAAAGACGGCAAAGTGATCAAAACCCATTGTATTGAATCTAACTCAAAAACTTTCAATGGCGATCAATGGGTACGCGTTGAAGTTCTTGTACTTGCAGACTCTTTAGTGGTTCACTATGTGAATGGCGAAGAGGTATTACGCTACACCAGACCACAGTTAGACCCTGTTGGCGGTGCTGCAGAGGGCCAGCTTTTAAAAGGCGGTTCTATTTCATTACAAAGCGAAAGCCATCCGGTAGATTTCAGAAAAGTTGAAATCATCAATTTAGAAAAGTATGCCAAGAGCCCTGCTAAATTACAGGAAGTGGTTCAAAAACTAATGGCAGAAAAAAGAGTAGCAAAACAATAACACACTTACAGTAAACACTTAATAGAATACACAAATGATTAAATTTTCTTTAAGCCTTATTTATTCCCTGATACTATTCCTGGGAATAAAAAGCTTCGTGGGCGAACCAAAAACCACCTCTTTTGACCCTCCTGAATTAACAATTACGCCGTTTGCCGGCCCTGATGTTACACCAAGTCCCGCTTGTCTGGCTGTTGCTGCAACAGGCGAAGTTTTTGTAGGTGTTGATATGATCGGATCATTAGGAAAAGATCCGGGCAAAGGCCGTATCCTTAAACTTGTTGATAAAGACAACGATGGTAAAATGGACCAGCATGTAGAATTTGCAATGGTTGATAACCCTCGTGGTATTATCGTGCAAGGCGATAAGGTCTTTGTATTACACACAACCTTCTCTAAAGAAACTGGTAAAGCTACAGGAATGGCGCTGGTAGTTTTTGAAGATAAAGATGGTGACGGAAAGGCTGATGGTCCTGCAAAACCTCTAATTGAAAACCTTAGTAATACTAAATACATTCAGGAACGTGGAACAGACCACGCTACAAATGGAATCAGAATGGGTATAGATGGTTGGATTTACATTTCTGTTGGTGATTTTGGATTTCATAATGCAGTAGATCGTTCTGGCAAAAAACTAACCATGCTTGGTGGTGGTATTGTCCGCGTGCGCCCTGATGGCACCGAAATGGAAATATTTATTCATGGAACGCGTAACGTTTATGATGTGGCTATTGATCCGTACATGAATGTTTTCACAAGAGAAAACACCAATGATGGTGGTGGATGGAATGTTCGCTTTTCGCATTTTATCCAATCTGGAGAATATGGATATCCTGTTTTGTTTCAACACTTTACTGATGAAATATTACCGGCATTAGTAGATGTTGGTGGAGGTTCAGGTACCGGCGCTTTATTTATGAGCGAACCAACCTGGCCTGAAAAATACAACAACGTTCCAATGATGGCTGATTGGGGAAGAAGCATGCTCTATATCCATAGAGTTACACCTGATGGGCCTACTTTCACCCAAAAAGAAGAAGAGTTTATTAAACTTCCTCAAATCACAGATTTAGATGTTGACGGATCGGGCAGACTTTACCTTTCTGCATGGGATGGCGCAGGTTATTCTGGTAGCCCAAGTAAAGGTTATGTAGTTCGTGCAGTACCAAACAACTGGACATATAAAGCATTCCCAAATGTTGAAAAAGCCTCTGTTAAACAATTAGCAGAATTGCTTAAATCAGCCAGTGCAGTAGCCCGTTTAGCTGCTTCGCAGGAGCTGATTAACCGTTCGAACAAACAAGCTACTGCAGCTGCTTTAAAAATTGCTTCCGACAAAAAACTTCCTTTATATGCACGTGTTGCTGGTATTTACACTTATGCACAAGCTGCTGGTGTTGATGGAATCCCTGCTTTATTAGCATTTACAAAAGAAGATGCGATGAGAGAGTTCGCATTGAAAACACTTGCAGATCGCAAAAACAACTTACAAAATGTTCCAACTGAGCCGTTTTTAGAGGGACTTAAAGATCCTTCTCCACGTGTTCAAGCTGTTGCTGCAATAGGACTAGGTCGTTTAGGACATGTAGAAACTGCCACTGCCCTATTACAAACCAAAGTTCCTGCATCATTTGTAGAACCTGCTAAAGATGTAGAGGGTCCTCATGCTACTCCTAATCCCGCTATTGTTCAACCTCACTTAGCTGTACAGGCATTAATAAACCTTAAAGCTGTGGATGCTACTATAGCAGCAATTAATGGTGAAAATTCAACGCTTGCATTGTGGGCTTTACGTTATATGCATGATCAAAAAGCGGTTAATGCATTAATTGATGCGTATCAGAAATCGAATGACGAAAAGTTTAAAACACAAATCCTGACAACATTGGCTCGACTTTATAAGAAAGAAGATGCTTATGATGCGTCATGGTGGTGGGGTACAAGACCAGATTCTCACGGTCCATACTATAAAGCAGTATTATGGGAAGGTTCTCCGGCCATAGAGAAATTCCTTGTAGGAGAATCAGAGAAAAAAGGTGCCAGCGGCAAGCAATTTTTCGCAGACTTAGATGCCCGCAATCGTATGGATATCACTGCATTTGCTACCGAAGAAAAAGTTGCTGCTACCGAAGAGCCTAAAGTAGATCTTGAAAAGATTAAGAATCAAAAAGGCCAGGTTGGTAAATCATCTATTGAGGATGTTTTATTGGCCATCAATAAATTAGAAGGTGACGCGGTTAAAGGTAAAGCATTATTTACCCGTCAGGGATGTATTGCCTGCCATAGCATCAGCAAAGGCGAAAAAATGAAAGGACCATTTATGGGCCAAATCGGTTCTATTATGAATCGTGAGCAAATTGCTGAGTCTATCCTTAAACCAAGTGCTTCAATTTCGCAAGGATTTGCTACAGTGATGATCTCTGCTAAGGGAGATAAAACTTATATGGGCTTTATTACTGAAGAAACAGCTGCTAAGGTTGTGATGCGTAATATTGCCGGTGAAGTTTTCACTATTAAAGCAAGCGATATCTTATCGCGCAAAGAAATGGATTCATCTATGATGCCAGCGGGTTTAGCCAATTCATTGTCGTACGATGAACTTGCTTCACTTGTTACTTTCCTTTCTCAGCAAAAGAAATAATTTAGGCGATCGTCTGATGATTCAAGAGATCTCTCACATGCGTTCGAGATGACGGTAGCGCCTGGACGGTCACTTAAGAATCACCTTTAAAACCTTCCTGCCAGTGAAATTCCATATGTTTTCGGATTACCCAAATGGGCAGCACCGAAATCATAAACATAATCTACATAGGTTTTATCACTCAAATTTCTTCCCCAGAAAAACACGTCAAATCTCTTATTAGAAACACCAATTTTTGCATTGAACAGATGATAGCCTTTTTGCTCAAACCGGTTTTGAAGATCAAAAAATTGATCTCCTGTATACGCCCACTCACCTCGTGCAATCAAATTCAGCTTATTAAGGTTTTCAATTTGATAGCCGTACTGCAATGCAAGCATAGAAGTCATTTCCGGTGTGTAGATCTGTTTGTTGCCATCAAAATTCACAACCTCCTTATCTACCGGCAAACTCAATGATTTATATTTTGCATCAGTATAGCCAAAGTTATAATCAACGCTTAGTCCTTTAACAGGTCTGGCCGAAAGTTCAACCTCAACACCTTTACTACTTAATTTTCCTGCATTTCTGGTTATTGTTATTGCATCTGGCAAGATCAGTACAGGTATTTGTGCATCTGTAAGTCTAACATAAAAAGCGGCAACATTAACGCTTAAGCGTTGATCGAAAAAGGTATTTTTAGATCCAAACTCCAGATTATTACCATATTCTGGTTTGTAGGCCACTAAAGGTCTTGCAGTTCTGTCGGAACCGATTTGTGTAAGACCGCCAGCACGAAAACCTCTGCTGTAAGTTGCATAAAGGCTATGGTCAGCCACAAACAAATAAGCAAGACTAACTTTAGGAGATAATGCGTTGAAAGTAGCAGTTGCGCTGGTATCTTTTTGTTCAACTATAGGCTGCGTCTCGCCAGGCATTAACATCTCTCCATATACCCCTTGCTTTTTATGCTCATAATCATAACGTAAACCGGCAGTGGCCGACAACTCATCTGTTATTGCATAGCTAACCTGCCCAAAAGCAGCTAAGCCAAAGCCCTTCCCTTTGTTAATACTTATGATATTAAGACCAGGCATAGACCCTACCATTTCCGCATCTTCACCAAAAGACAAGCCTTGTTTTACCGGGTTTTTCTGATAGAAGCCATACACGCCTCCTACCCATTTAAGCTTTGAAGTAGACGATGAAGGAGAACTGAACTTGAACTCCTGAGTTAAAACCTGTATTTTATTCCAGTCCTTACCATAGTTATTAATAAGAGAAATTCCATCGATCGGTGAAAAATCACTGTCTATGGGTTTATCATAATACCTGTAGTTAGACTGATAAGCACTTTGAGAAGTAAAATTAAAACCATCACCAGCATAATTTGCAGACAATGAAGCGTTAAACAAGTTATCAAACATCTTTGTTAACGTATTCTGGTTTACTTTAAAAGGGCTACTTAATGCATCCTCAACAGAAGCCACTAATGGAAATGTTCCGTCATTACGGTTCTCATTATGTTTTACATTTAAAGTTAAATCAAACTTTGAACTGCCCTGAAATTTCAGATAATAATTTCCCAGGTAGCCATGTAAACGATCATATTTTTTATTGTTAAACTCATTGGTATAAAATCCACTTTGCCTGTTAACCAGACCTGCTGCACCAAAAAACAACTTATCCTTAATTAGAGCAGTTCTGATACCTGCGCTATAACGCTGCTGACCATAATTCCCGAAATCAACACCTGCAAAACCAGTTGTATAATTTGCGGGCTTTTTGGTGATAATGTTAATTACCCCACCCATTGCATTTCTGCCATACAAAGTGCCCTGAGGGCCACGCAATACTTCTATCCGTTCTAAATCAAACAGAGAAGAAATGTATGTATCCAATCCAAATTGATTTACACCATCAATATATGTAGCTACCGCCGGATCGTAAGAAGTTGTAGTAATACCTCTTATTGAGGTTACATTCCTTCCATCACCAGGGTTACTGCTATAAAGATTTGGAACAATAGCCGACAAATCTCTGGTGTTCTGTATCCTGTAATCATTCACTTTTGCTGATGAAAAAACAGATATACTGGAAGGTATATTCTGAACATTTTCTTCAGTTTTCTGTGCAGAAACAATTACTTCATCCAACTTCAACCCGGCATCTTCTAAAGTAATATTCAGGCTCCTGTTATCATCGGTTACCAGTTTATTTATTGCTGCATAACCCACCGCGCTGAACCTTAAACTTACTTTGCCCGAGGGAACATTAACAAGTTCAAAAGCACCTGTCAAATCTGTAACTGTACTTAAATTTGTATTTAATACCTGTACCGTTACTGCATCAACAGGAACTCCCTTAGCGTCTTTAACCGTTCCTGAAATCTTATTCTGTTGTGCACTCGCTGCAAAACAGATGAAAATGCTTAAACACAAGCACGCTATTATTCTATTCATTCTATTTCTTTTGTACAATTATTAATTGGAAAYGGCCTCAAAAGCAGCACTGAAATCCCCAATAAGATCTTCTGTATCTTCAATACCTACAGACAATCTAACCATAGAATCAGGGATTCCCATTTCATCCCGTCTTTCTTTACCTAATTCGAAGAATATGGTATGAGCAACGGGAATTGCAAGTGTACGGGTATCACCAAGGTTGCTTGATTTGATAACCAGTTTAAGCTCATTCAGGAACTTAAAGCAATCGATGCCATCAACTAGTGCAAAACTCAGTAATCCGCCATAGCGATGGAACAAGCTTGAAGCAAGTTCATGCTGAGGGTGACTTTTCAATCCAGGATAATAAACTTTACTGATTAAAGAATGCTTATCCAGAAATTCTGCAAGTGTAGCCGCGTTACTGCAAGCACGTTCAAGCCTTAAAGCAATAGTTTCAGAACCCACAGAAATACTATGCGCTGCTTCAGGAGCAAGCGTGCCACCACCATCACGTAAACCTCTTTTTCTTATTTGCGTCATTCCCTGCATTTCCGGACGGATCTGCTCGCGGATTATTGGTGCAATGTTAGGAAAGCTAAGCCAATCGAATAAGCCCGTATCAGTTACACTTCCACCTAATGCATTACCATGACCGCCAATATATTTTGTTAAAGAGTTAATGATAAGACTAGCCTTTACTGCAACCGGACGGAACAAGTAAGGTGATGTCATTGTATTATCTACTACATAGATCAATTTTTTGTCTTCACAAAAATCACCTATAGCACCTAGATCTGATATTTGGGTAGCAGGGTTTGCAATGGTTTCTACAAATACCATTCTGGTATTTTCCTGATAGGCATTTTTAATATTCTGAACATCAGTTGCATCAACAAAAGAGATGCTCAGGCCCATCTCCATATATGTCTGCATAATACTTCTGGTATTACCAAAAAGGTATGAACTTGCAATAATATGGTCGCCTGCTTTTATTAAAGCCAGTATGGTAGAAGAAATGGCAGCCATTCCGGTAGCAAAAGAAACAGTAGCAAGACCCTGTTCCATTTGTGTTACTTTATGCTCAAGTGCAGTTGTTGTTGGATTGCCCTGACGGGAATAAGCATAACCCTTTGTTTTGTTTTGAAAAACATTTACCAAGCCCTGGACATCATCGTATCCCCAGGTTACTGCGTTATGAACAGGTTGATGTAATGCACCGAATTCTGGTTTCAAAAGACGGTCTGAATGAAGTATGGTGGTTGTAAATCCTTTTTTATCGCTCATTTAAACTTAATTTATTCAAGAAAACAAACTTCCATCTTTTATTTTAAAAAAAAGACGTTTTGCATAGGAAATCTGAAATATTACCAGTCTATTAACAGAATGGTTACTTTTACCATTAAATCTAAAACACACAATGAAACCATCTTTAGTACTCATTTTCATCTTATTCCTGATTACAGGAGTTAGCGCTCAACAAATTAAATACGGTACCGGAAACGACAGTTGGAATCCCGACTCTCTGGGGAACCATAGAGCTGTACTAACGGTAAGCGCAGCTGGAAATGTAGCAAAAGCAACTATCGAATGGCGAAGAAGAGACACCCATCCCGAGCTTAAGGATATTTGGGTGGTTGATGCAAAAACCAACAGCAGAATCACAGATGTAAAGGCGGCAAACATCAGCAGAGAACAAGGGACCATCTATTTTGAGCCAACCTCAGGAGCCGGCACTTATTATGTTTACTACATGCCGTACCAGGTAGAAGGACGTTCAAATTACCCAAATGCTCAGTATAGAAAGGCTCCGACAGCTGAGAGTCAGTGGCCAAAATCAACCGCAAACGCTGTACCTGCCAAACTTGTACGCATAGAGGCAATTAATGCAATGAGCAGTTTCTACCCTATGGAAGTAATTGCTACCGCAGCAGAAACTAAAAACCTGATTAAACAACATCCACAAAAAGACTATCTTGTTTTTACTGAAGACAGGGTTAATCCTATAAAAATGCAGGACGATCTGCCTCAGTTATGGATCACAAAAGGATTAAAGAACGCTTTCTCCGGAACAGCATCTAAAGGAGAAAACTACACCTATCAGCTCGGTATTTATCCGGTAAAAAAAGATATTAATGATGTTAAAGTTACCTTCAGCGATCTAAAAAATAAGGCAGGCAAATCCATTTCTGCAAAAGCTTTTTCATGTTTAAATACCGATGGCGTTAACTGGGATGGCAGCCCGTTACATAAAACTGTAAACGTAGCCAAAAACAAAGTTCAGGCCTTATGGATACTTGCTGATATCCCTAAAGACATTAGCGCAGGTATTTATACAGGTACAGCAACTGTTAGCGCCAAAGGCTCGGCCAGTACAATTATCCGGATTGTGCTAACAGTAAACAACACTGTCCTGGCAGATGGAGGTATAAATGAACCGCAAAAACAAACCCGACTTAAATGGTTAAATTCAACCATGGCAGAGAAAAATGAGGTTATTGCTCCTTACATTCCTCTTGTTATAAACGACAAAACCATTTCTCTGCTGGGCAGAAAGTTCACCATAAATCAGGACGGCTTACCTGCTCAGATACAAACATTCTTTACACCGGAGATGACAGAATTATCGGCCACTCCAAAAAACATCCTTACCGAGCCTGTTCATTTTCATGTAACTAGACCAAACCATAAAGATATTAAATTTAAAACTTCCGAAATTACCTTTACAGATAAGCAGCCGGGCATTGCAAAGTGGACTTCAAAAAGCACATCCGACAGTTTAAACATGGAGGTAAATGCCTCACTTGAATTTGATGGTTTTGTATCGTATACAGTTAAATTCATCGCTGTAAATGATATTAAACTGAGCAACATCAGCTTGCATCTTCCCTTCACCCCAACCGCTGCTAAATACATGATGGGCCTTGGTCAGAAAGGTGGTTATCGCCCGGATTCCTTAAACTGGAAATGGGATGTAGCCAACAAAAACCAGGATGGCGCCTGGATAGGCGATGTAAATGCAGGTTTACAATATTCACTAAGAGACAATCATTATGTACGTCCTTTAAATACAAACTTCTATTTACAGAAACCTTTGCTATTGCCAACATCATGGGGCAACGAAGGTAAAGGCGGTATTAAAATCGCTAAAAAAGGACAGGCCATTCTGGCCGACAATTACAGCGGAGAACGCCTGATGAAAAAGGGCGATACGTTATATTACAACTTCACTTTACTAATCACTCCTTTCCACCCAATCAATACCGACTTTCAGTGGAGCAACCGCTTTTATCATAAATACAACAATCTGGACACCATTAAAGCAACAGGTGCAACACTAATAAACATACACCATGCTACGCCTATTAATCCATTCATCAATTACCCTTTTATTGCCCACAAGGAAATGAAAACCTATATTGATGAAGCACATTCAAAGGGGCTTAAGGTTAAAATTTACAATACGGTCCGCGAGTTATCGAACAGTGCTTACGAGACATTCCCATTGCGCAGCTTGGGTCACGAAATTTACTCGCCAGGTAAAGGCGGTGGCTATTCCTGGTTACAGGAACACCTTGGCGAAGATTACATAGCGGCATGGTATGTACCCGAAATAAAAGATGCAGCTGTTGTGAATAGTGGAATGAGCCGCTGGCACAACTATTATGTTGAAGGCATGAACTGGCTGGTTAATAATGTTGGCATAGACGGGCTCTATCTGGATGATGTAGCTTTCGACAGAACTACAATGAAACGCGTAAAAAGTGTACTTACCCAAAACGGACATCCTGGCATTATAGACCTGCACTCGGCAAACCAATACAATAAAAGCGATGGCTTTAACAACAGTGCAAACCTATATATGGAGCATTTCCCTTATCTAAACCGTTTATGGTTTGGTGAGTATTTCGACTACGAGAAAAGCACTCCTGATTTCTTTTTAACAGAATCTTCGGGCATACCATTCGGGCTAATGGGCGAAATGCTGCAAGACGGTGGTAACGCATGGCGCGGAATGGTTTACGGAATGACTAACCGCATGCCATGGAGCGATGGCGCAGACCCTCGTGCAATATGGAAAGCCTGGGATGATTTTGGTATGCAGGGCACTAAAATGATCGGCTATTGGGTAGAAAACAATCCGGTTAAAACCAACAACCCTGATGTATTGGCAACCATTTATAAGAAAGACAAAAGTGTGCTGATAGCACTTGCAAGCTGGGCTAAAGAGGATACAAAAATAAAACTGAGCATAGACTGGAAAGCATTGGGAATTGACCCGGCAAAGGCAACAATAACTGCCCCTGAGATTAAGAACTTTCAACCCTCAAAAACTTTTGCTGCAATAGATGAGATCCCGGTAACAAAAAACAAAGGCTGGATGATTGTTGTTAAAGAAAATTAACTTGTAACATTGCACAACAATTTAAC
>NZ_JBFTIZ010000120.1:0-11184 GCF_056395165.1 Pedobacter sp. 10L46_2 | reverse complement strand
CCCCACTTGTTTATCTCCAAGTGCAGCATTTACACCCCCACAGCCATAGTGACCGCAAACAATTATATGTTTTACTTTAAGAACATTAACTGAATAATCCAGAACACTTAACAAATTCATATCTGTATGCGTAACCACGTTTGCAATATTGCGGTGTACAAAGATATCACCAGGCATTGTGTTCGTGATCTGATTAGCCGGCACACGACTATCTGAGCAACCTATCCACAATACAGGCGGAGCTTGACCTGCAGAGAGGCGTTCAAAGAAAAGGGGGTCTTCTTTAAGAGTCTCAGCAACCCACTCTTTATTTCCATTTAATAAGCTATCATAAGTAATCTGATCTGTATGTTGTTTTTCTAATTTCGCGCACATAATAATTTAATTATTAATTTCTTCAATGATTTTATTGTTCAATTTTGGCACGGTATATTGTTCTTTAATATTTTCTAAAATTACAATAATACCCTTTGTATAAGCATTGTGCTTATAATTAAAAATGGTTTCCAATACGTCGGGGTCTATATACCGTGAATTGGATCCATCAATGATCACGTTAGTTTCTTTAGGTATTTTATTTAATACCACCTGAATGGCAGCCTTGTTTAAGAAAGATACTTCTTCGGCCAATTTTATTCTCAAGTTCTTTTTATTACCCTCTTCCTGTATTTTGTAGAAGTATGGATTACGCATATTGGTACGTAATAAATAGAATATTGAGAACAGCATACCTATTGCAACACCTTTTAACAAATCTGTTAGCAAAACAGCTACAATAGTAATTACAAACGGGACAAACTGATCCCAGCCTTTGTGGTACATATGTTTAAAAAGCTCTATACGTGCTAATTTATACCCTGTTACCAATAGAATTGCAGCCAGACATGCCAAAGGAATCATATTGATAATACCCGGTATAAAAAGCAGGGATAAAAGCAACCATACTCCATGAAAAATAGCTGACATCTTTGTTCTTCCACCTGCATTTACGTTTGCAGAGCTTCTTACAATTACCGATGTTAAAGGCAATCCGCCTAACAAACCACTAACCATGTTTCCTGTACCCTGAGCAACCAGTTCCCTATTTGTAGGCGATACACGCTTAATTGGATCTATCTTGTCTACCGCTTCAATACTTAATAGCGTTTCAAGACTGGCAACCACCGCAATTGTTGCAGCAACAACCCAGACTTTTCCATTCGTTATCTGTGAAAAATCTGGTGCGGCAAATAAACCCGTAAATTCCGACCAGCTGTTCACAACTGGAATCTCTACCATTTGTTTTGCTTCCAAAGCATAATTCCCGCCCTGAAAAACAATTGTAAGCACAACTCCTATTACTACCACTACCAGGGGAGCGGGAACAACACTTAATTTTTTAAATTTTGGCCAAAAGACCAAGATTAAAATTGACAATACACTTATTACAATAGCAGCCAGACTAAAATGGCCTAATGCCCCACTAATGGCTGAAAATGTATTTTCATTATCTTTTTGGAAGAAACTTTCATCACCAAAAAAATCTGAATCTACCCCGAGCGCATGAGGAAGTTGTTTAAGTATCAAGGTTAATCCGATTGCGGCAAGCATCCCTTCAATTACACTTGAGGGGAAGTAATTACCGATAGTTCCGCCCTTTAACAATCCAAGTATTATCTGAATTACACCTGCCAAAACTACTGCAAGTAAAAAGGTCTGATAAGCGCCCAATTGGCTGATAGCTCCCAGAACGATTGCGGTTAATCCAGCCGCAGGCCCACTAACACTTAATTGTGATCCGCTTAAGCTGGCAACTACAACGCCACCAACTATACCTGTTATAAGACCCGCAAACAGAGGTGCACCTGAGGCTAAAGCTATCCCTAAACATAGGGGGAGAGCAACAAGARATACCACAATACTGGATGGCAAATCACGCTTCAGATTCTTTTTTAATATATATTTCTTCACTTCCAATCTTGAAAAGATTGAGTTTCCACTTTGCATAAAACTATGTTTTAATCTTTTAAACTAATTTTTAAAAATTGCATACCGCTCCCCCTTTGGGTGGTAACACATAATAAATTAGCTCAGGTTAGGAGGCGGTGTGGGTACAGACGGATGGAATGGATCGAAATACCGTTTGAAATTATCTATAAAGCTATTCTTTATACCGTAAAGATGTAGGACAGATGACCATACGTAGTCGTGCTGAAAGTCAATCTTATAATCAAAGAGCTTTACTTTTGCCTTTCCCGGATCTCCATCACTGCTATGTTCGGCTTCGATTTGCATGATTACAGAAATCATGATGTTCTTATCAATATGACTAAAAAATACAGGCGCACCGGAAATTACCATCTTCGCCGAGAAGATACTTAAGAAGGTAATAACTATTAATATACGGTACTTTCTTAGAAACATTTGTTTTTATTCTTTCACCTAACTCTCCAAAAATAGCTCCAAACATTGCTTATTTACAAATTATCATGTAAAAAAAATGTAATTTAGTTGTTGCTTTATCATATTTTGGACTTCTATTTTTTAAAAATCTGAAGCCATTTTAAAGAAAAATGCTTCATTTACCGTAATTTAGGCGATCAAAATTCTTTTTTACTCATTCATGAAAAAAACACTGTTAAGCCTGATATTTCTTTATCCGGTTGTCCTTTTTGCCCAAAGTAATAATGCTCCCTCAACTTATGACCCTCATGAAATTGCGATAACAGGCTATCTGCAAACACAATTTCAAAAAGCTCAATCTGGTGGCATTTCCTCCTTTTCGGGCGGAGATTTCTCAAAAAACTCCGACAGTCGTTTCATGATTCGCAGGGGTAGATTGAAAATTGACAGGGCTGATAAGTATTCGAGCATTGTTTTCCAAATAGATGCTACGCAAAATGGCATTCAATTAATGGACGCCTTTATACAGTTGCATCAACCTGATTCAAAGGAACTATTGTTAACTGCTGGTTTGTTTAACCGCCCCTTTGGTCACTCTATTGTTTACTCCTCGGGATATAGAGATTTCCCTGAAAGAGCGAGAGTTTTCCAAACGTTGATGCCAAGGGAGCGTGATATTGGTGCCATGGTTACTTATCACCCCAGTAAAATATTTAATTTTCTGACAGCAGAGTTAGCTGTAATAAATGGAAGCGGATACAATGCCAGAGATTATGACTCAAGAAAAGATATTATAGGCAACCTTGGTTTTAAATTCGACAGTCTGGCAAATAAAAAACTTCATATAGGCTTTGGAGCATCTATCTATGAAGGTTGGGTACGTAACGATACTGAAAATTATTACTCTGCTACAGGATCTGGATTTCAAAAAAACACAAGCCCCGACAATGTTGGCTACTTTGGTAAACGCGAATATTATGGAGGTAACTTACAGCTTCAATACGACAATACTTTTGGCCGAACCATATTTAAAGCTGAATATCTTCAAGGAACACAACCTGGGGTAGCTGCTACTGCCAGCATATTAGGTCCAGTTGCCAGTACTAGTTTCTCTGCACAACCAGCAACAGACCTATATCTACGCCAGTTTTCTGGTTATTACTTATGGTTAACCCAGCAGATTGCAAAAAGTAAGTTTACTGCACTGGTATCTTATGATGTGTACGACCCAAACAGAGAAATAAGTGAATCGGAAATTGGCATTGCAGGCAACAATACTTCAGCTGGTGATATTAAATTTAGCACCCTTGGTTATGGCCTGACCTATCTAATAAATTCAAGATTTAAACTTACATTGTACAACGAGCACGTTGTTAACGATGCGACTAAGTTGCCAGACTATACGGCCGACTTAAAAGATGATGTGTTTACTACCAGATTACAGTATCGCTGGTAAATAATTAAAATTATTAGTGTTTAAAATGAAGAATAAAATAGATGTACTTCAGGACAAAATAAAAAAAGCGAATGAAGGTGGCGGTGCAGCGAGAATTCAAAGTCAGCATAAAAAAGGAAAACTAACGGCCAGAGAGCGAATCCATTTTTTATTGGATGAGAATTCCTTTGAGGAAATTGGCATGATGGTAACCCATAGAAGTGTTGATTTTGGCATGGAACGGGAAAAATATTTAGGGGATGGTGTTGTAACTGGCTATGGAAACATAAATGGCAGGCTAGTTTACGTGTTTTCACAGGATTTTACCGTTTTTGGCGGCTCTCTTTCTGAAACACATGCCGAAAAGATCTGCAAAATAATGGACATGGCCATGAAAAACGGAGCTCCCCTGATTGGCTTAAATGATAGTGGTGGTGCGCGGATACAGGAAGGTGTGGTTTCTTTAGGCGGTTATGCCGATATATTTTATAGAAATGTTCAGGCATCAGGAGTTATCCCACAACTTTCAGCAATAATGGGACCTTGTGCTGGGGGCGCAGTATATTCGCCTGCCATTACCGACTTTATTTTAATGGTAGAGAATACCTCGTACATGTTTGTTACAGGACCAAATGTTGTTAAAACTGTAACCCACGAAGAGGTAAGTTCTGAAGAACTTGGTGGTGCATCTACTCATGCTACAAAATCGGGTGTAACTCATTTTGCGTGCTCAAATGAATTAGATGCCATTAATCATGTTAAGAGATTACTGAGTTATATGCCTCAGAATTGTGAAGAGATCCCATTGCAATTGCCCTATACTTTGACTGATGAAAGTCGTTTATCTCTTAATGGCATTATGCCCGAGAATTCGAATCAGCCTTATGATGTTAGGTCTATAATAAGCGAAGTGGCCGATACAGATAGCTTTCTAGAAGTACATAAAGATTATGCAGAAAATATTGTGGTCGGATTTATCCGCTTGGCAGGAAGAAGTATAGGTATTGTTGCTAATCAGCCTGCTTATCTTGCTGGGGTATTGGACAATCATGCTTCAACAAAGGCCGCCAGATTTGTACGCTTTTGCGACTGCTTTAATATCCCATTGCTTGTTTTCGAGGACGTTCCCGGTTTTTTGCCAGGTACAGACCAGGAATGGAATGGAATTATTACCAATGGCGCTAAATTATTATATGCTTTTAGTGAAGCAACTGTACCCCGTATTACTGTAATTACAAGAAAAGCCTATGGTGGTGCATATGATGTGATGAACTCTAAACATATTGGAGCCGACTTAAACTATGCATGGCCTACTGCAGAAATTGCAGTTATGGGTGCAAAAGGTGCTGCCGAAATAATTTTCAAGAAGGAAATTACCAGCGCAGAGCACCCTGAAGAAAAATGGCTGGAGAAAGAAAAGCTCTATTCAGATATTTTTGCTAATCCTTACAGAGCCGCAGAACGTGGCTTTGTAGATGAGGTTATAGAACCTGCCCAAACCAGGTCTAAACTAATAAAGGCATTTAAAATGTTAGAGAACAAAGTTGTAAACAGACCTCGTAAAAAACACGGAAATATCCCTCTATAAATGAAACTTAGTCGTACTGATGTGCTATTGATGGCCTTTTGTACAGGGCTTATCGTGGCAAATATTTATTACTGCCAGCCTCTGGTTATTTTAATCGCTAAAGAGTTTGGTTTAACAGAGAGCCATGCCGGTAAAATTACATACCTAACACAAGCTGGCTATGCCCTAGGACTATTTCTATTGGTTCCTTTGGGTGATATGTTTGAAAGGAAGAAACAAATACTTTTAATAACATGTCTTGCTATTGGGGCATTGCTGTTGGCAGCTTTTGCCCACTCCTTCTTATTATTGGAAATTGCTTGTGTATTAATTGGCGCAAGCTCCATTATTCCTCAGCTTGTTTTACCAATGGCTGCAAATCTTAGTTCAGACCAAGATCGTGGTCCTACGGTAGGTATAATTATGAGCGGCTTACTTATTGGCATCCTTGCATCAAGAGCAGTTAGTGGAAGTATAGGATTTTTATGGGGATGGAGAACAGTTTATTTTATGGCTGCTGGCATATGTTTCCTTTTATTACTGCTTATGGCCAGACGCTTTCCACAAAGCAGACCGTCATTTAAAGGCACTTATAATGAATTAATGTCATCTATGTGGTATTACATAAAAACTGAGCCCGTACTACGCGAAGCTTCTATTATAAACTTTCTGGCTTTCTCTATACTCAGCGCGTTCTGGACAACGATGGTATTATTCCTTGCCAATCCCCCATTTAATCTTCAAACGCTGCAGATAGGTCTTTTCGGCATTGCTGGTGCTGCAGGAGCTTTAGCCGCGCCATTAGTTGGAAAGTTTAGTGGTGGCCAAAACCCTCGTAAGAATCTGCTGGTCGGGTTAATTCTGCAATTACTTAGCATTGCTGCCTTTTACTTTACCGGCAGCCACCTTTACCTATTTGTAGCTGGTATTATTTTAATAGATATTGGTCAGCAAGCTATCCATGTAACCAATCAAACCCGGATCTATGCTATACTACCGGAAGCTCGTAATCGTTTAAACACTGTGTTTATGTCTGTGAGCTTTGTTGGAGCATCTTTTGGTTCCGCCTTAGGTTTATGGCTTTGGGAACAGGGTAAGTGGCCATTATTCTGCTGGGGATGCGGGGCCGTTATTGTTCTAAACATTTGCATATACAAGTTTTATAGTGGTAAAATAAAGATTAACATTGATGCAGGAAATTCAAATTGAACAAATCAGACCTGATTTAACCTGGAGGATAAGACATGAAGTTATGTATCCAGACCTACCTCTTGATGCTATAAAGTTGGCTAATGATAATGATGGAATCCATTTTGGGCTATTTGCAAATAACCAACTAACTTCTATAGTTTCTTTGTTCAATTCGGGCAATGTTTATCAATTCAGAAAATTCGCGACAATTGTGGAGTCGCAGGGAAAAGGATATGGATCATTATTATTGGATCATATAATTAACTATGTTAAATCCCTTGGAGCTGCAAAGCTATGGTGCAATGCGCGCGTTTCGGCCATCCCTTTTTATAACAAATTCGGCTTCGTTCAAACAGACAAATTTTCTACAAATAACGGTATCGACTTTGTCATTATGGAGTTAGAACTCAATAATTAACTTGGTGCTTAGGCAGTAGTTTCTATATTTGTTTAGAATAAAAAATATACAATGGCAAAGAAAAAAGAAGATAAAAAGAAACACGTAAGTGTAGTAAATAAAAAATCGCTTCAATTTTTTGAAAAATATATCAATAACCCATCTCCAACAGGTTTCGAATACCCTGGTCAAAAATTATGGCTAGATTATTTAAAACCATATATAGATGAAAGTTTCATCGATAATTACGGGACTGCAGTTGGTGTGATTAATCCCAAAGCAGATTTCAAAGTAGTTATTGAGGCTCATGCCGATGAGATCTCCTGGTTTGTTAATTATATCACTCCTGATGGCTTAATTTATGTAATCCGCAATGGAGGGTCAGATCATCAGATAGCTCCTTCTAAGCGCGTAAACATACACACCGACAACGGTTTGGTTAAAGCCGTATTTGGATGGCCTGCTATTCACACCCGTAGCGGTGGCGAGAAAGAGGAGGCTCCGGCGTTAAAAAACATCTTCCTTGATTGTGGATGTACATCTAAAGAAGAAGTTGAAAAACTTGGTATTCATGTAGGTTGCGTAATTACCTATGAAGATGAATTTATGGTATTAAACGACCGCTATTATGTTGGCCGTGCACTGGATAACAGAGCCGGTGGATTTATGATTGCCGAAGTTGCCAGACTGCTTCAGGAAAATAAAAAGAAATTACCTTTTGGGCTTTACATTGTAAACTCAGTACAGGAAGAAATTGGATTAAGGGGAGCCGAAATGATAGCCCACAGAATTAAACCTAACGTGGCTATAATTACTGATGTTACTCATGATACCACTACCCCAATGATCAATAAGATCACTCAGGGAGATTTGGCTTGTGGCAAAGGTCCGGTAGTTTCTTATGCACCTGCTGTTCAAACAAATTTAAACAAATTGCTTATTGAAACAGCTGAGAAGAATGATATCCCTTTCCAACGTCAGGCATCATCCCGCTCAACCGGTACAGATACTGATGCTTTTGCTTATTCTAACGGAGGTGTTCCATCTGCATTAATTTCTTTACCATTAAGGTATATGCATACCACAGTTGAAATGATTCATAAAGAAGATGTTGACAATGTGATCAACCTCATTTATCATTCTTTATTGAACATTAAAAAAGATCACGACTTTACTTATAAGAAGTAGTTTTAAATAACCTTATTTTTAAAAGGGTGTATCATGAACTATGATACACCCTTTCTTTTGTTTGTATTTCGGGTGCTTTTCTTACTTTTATAAAAACTATCTTTTCCTATGAGTGATCAATCCGCAAAATTTACAGAAAAAATTAAGGCCTCTTATACACCAAGTGGTTCATACATATATCTTGGAGCTGGTATTCTGGATGGGCAAGTAATCGCTGAAGCTGAAGTTAATTTGTCTTTAAAAATGATGAATAGGCATGGACTTGTTGCAGGTGCAACAGGGACAGGAAAAACCCGCACATTGCAGTTGCTATCAGAACAATTGTCTGATGCAGGTGTACCGGTATTTATGCTTGATGTAAAGGGCGATTTATCAGGCCTTAATCAGCCAGGACCAATCAATCCAAAAATAGAGGAAAGAGCAGGTCAACTGGGCAAGCCTTTTAATCCTTCTGGATTCCCTGTCGAGATTTTTTCCTTATCTGGCAAATTAGGCGCTCAAATGCGGGCTACTGTTCTTGAATTTGGGCCTACCCTACTGTCTAAAATCCTCGATCTAAATGATACACAGGCAGGTGTTTTAGCTGTGATCTTTAAGTATGCTGATGATAGCAAACTACCAATTATTGATCTTAATGATCTTAAAAAATTAGTTTCATACCTGGCCGAAGGGCAAGGTGCCGAAGAGATTAAAAGTTCTTATGGTAAAATATCCACTGCCACCTCAGGAACAATATTAAGAAAGATCGTTACCATTGAGCAACAGGGACTGAGCGCTATGTTTGGCGAACGTTCATTTGACATCGAAGATCTTTTTACTAAAACCGACGGTAAAGGAGTAATCAGTTTGCTCAATATCTCAGATGTCCAAAATCAGCCGGTGCTTTATTCTACTTACCTGTTAAGTTTACTTGCAGAAATTTTTTATAGCATGCCTGAAGTTGGAGATTTAGATAAACCTAAGCTGGTTTTCTTTTTTGATGAGGCGCATTTGTTATTTAAAAATTCTTCAAAAGCTTTTCTGGAACAGATAGAAACTATTATCAGATTGATCAGATCAAAAGGTATAGGTGTATTTTTCTGTACTCAAGCCCCTAGTGATGTCCCTGAGAGTGTATTATCTCAACTAGGAAATCGTGTTCAGCACGCTTTGAGAGCATTTACACCAAATGATGTTGATGCGCTTAAAAAGACTGTAAATACTTATCCAAGATCCGAATTCTACGAGATCGACAAAATGTTGACTTCATTAGGAACCGGACAGGCTTTGATAACAGTGTTGAACGAAAAAGGTATCCCTACAGAAGTGGCAGCAACTATGCTTACACCTCCAAGAGCAATCATGGGACCACTCAGTGCGGCGGATTATAATAACCTTGTCCAATCAAGCGAGCTTACTACTAAATACCAGGAATCAATTGATCCTGAGAGCGCCTATGAAATCTTAACCAAACGTGTAAATGATAAACTAACCGAGGAAGAAGAAACAAAACAAGAAGAGGCTCCTAAAAAAGGTGAGAAGAGTTTAGTTGAACAGGTAATGGGCGCAACTATAACCAGACAAATAGGAAAAGAAATAGTGCGGGGATTATTTGGTATGCTTACAGGGAAAAAACCTCGCAGCAGCGGCGGAAAGGGAATATTTGGATTTTAACTACCTCAATATCCATGCGATACATTGAGAACCGTTATCAGACTAATGAAAAAACTATCTCACTTTTTACATTGAATATAAATTGAATCATTATTTTCGCTGCATGAAAAAACCTACCTTATTAATATTAGCAGCTGGTATGGCAAGTCGCTATGGCAGCATGAAACAGATTGATGGCTTTGGCCCCAATGGAGAAACAATTATTGATTATTCTATATACGATGCAATTAAAGCTGGATTCGGCAAAGTAGTCTTCATCATCAAAGAAGAATTTGTAGAAAACTTTAAAGCCATATTTGAACCTAAACTAAATGGTAAAATTGAAACTGATTATGTATTCCAAAATTTCGATTTGAAACAATTTGGCATTGAAGAGGAAATTTACCGCGAAAAACCATGGGGAACTGCTCATGCCATTCTATCTGGCAGAAACGCCATTAAAGAGCCTTTTTGCGTAATCAACGCAGATGATTATTATGGTTATGATGCGTTTAAAAAAATGGTAGACTTTTTAAATAATGAGGCAACTGACAGCAACTATTCTATTGTTGGCTATCAAATTGGGAAAACACTATCTGACTTTGGATCTGTATCTCGTGGGGTTTGCAAAACCAATGATGCTGGATTCCTTGAAGAGATTACTGAACGTACTCAGGTTTATAAAAAAGATGGTGGAATTGTATATGAAGAAAATGGTTCTGAATATCCTTTAGAATATAACACCCCGGTTTCAATGAACTTCTGGGGCTTTACTCCAGCTGTTTTTAAATTAACTGAAGACTTATTTAGAGTATTTGCTTTAGAAAATAAAGACAAACCAAAAGCTGAGTTCTTTATCCCTTTGATTGGCGAAAATCTTGTAAAAAGTGGTRCAGCCTCTTTCAAAGTTATACCTACAGATAGCCAGTGGTTTGGAGTAACTTATAAAGAAGATAAGCCTTTTGTACAGGAATGTATAGATCAGTTAGTAAAAGATGGGACTTATCCTGAGAATCTTTGGAACTAGCTAAGCAATAAAAAAGCCCCTTGATAAATTATCAAGGGGCTTTTTATTGCTTAAAAGACTATTTTTTATCGTCTTTTACTTCTTCAAAATCAACATCAGTAACGTTATCGCCACCATCAGCTGACTGAGCGCCATCCTGAGCTTGCGCTCCTTCAGGTTGTGCACCGTCTTGTCCTGATTTATACATCTCTTCTGAAGCTGCATTCCACGCATATTGCAATTCTGCTTGTGCTGTGTCAATATCAGCAAAGTTTCTTGCAGCATGTGCATCTTTAAGTTTTTTCAAACCTTCTTCAATAGGAGCTTTTTTATCAGCAGATAGTTTTTCTCCAAATTCTTTTAATTGTTTCTCAGTTGTTTCTCAG
>NZ_JBFTIZ010000119.1:0-20393 GCF_056395165.1 Pedobacter sp. 10L46_2 | reverse complement strand
ATTTTTTACCTTAACAGTAATGGAGCTATTTTTTAGGATAATTCCATCGTTGCTAAATTAAATAAAAACGCTCGGTTTTTTGATTAAACTATTATTGGCATGGTTTTTTTACCTTATGTTGCTATGAGACAATTCAATATTTTAAGTGTTTTTTTGCTGGCTCTGGTTTTGGGCTGCAATGAACCAAATAAAAAGACGACAGAGGAGGACAAAGAGGCCCGTCTTCCTGCCGGTGCATTTCCAGAGTATTCCGGAGATCTGATGATTGTTCCGGGCAAGTCGATTGATAATGTGTTTTTAGGGCAAGACATGCAAGAGGTTTTTAAGATTTTAGGGAATCCAAATGACGGTGATGCCGCGATGGGAAAGGCGTGGGGGATATGGTACCTCAGAGATTCAACTGATACCAAAAAAGGAATGCTGTCGGTTTATTCATCTTATAAGGATAGCACGATGGTTACTAAAGACGTTAAGCAGATTGTGGTGAGTGCTTCGAATTACAGAACTGATAAGGGTTTAAGGATTGGAGTATCTCTTGATGAGATAAAGGCAGTTTTTCCGAATGTAAAAAAGGCCGAGATTTATGTGAGCACTGTTAAAAAAGATACTTTAGTTGTTTATGATGCAGAGGATGAGGGGATAGCTTTTGATGTAAGGAATAAAGGAGATCATTTTTTTACTACTGCCATTACAGTACATCCTAAAAAAGTATCGGTAAATAGTACATATTTAACGATACATCCGGGTTGGAATAAAGTTCAATAAAGAAAGATTGTTTGACGCTGCTGATTTTAGGGCTGTCGTTTTGAGGCTTTCGTCATCTCCTTTGATTAACCAAAGGAGATGACGGTGCGTTCTAAAGTATGACGATGCGTTCTAAAGAATAAAAGTTAAGATCTTTTAATTTACTTTAATTTCAAATGGCATGCGTGTTTGTACGCCTGATTTTGAAATGGCTGATTTTATTTGCTGATAAATTGGATAGCTATCGCCAAGTTCTTGCTTGGCATAATATGTTTTTACTTTATCGGTACTGTTTTCCATAAATGACTTTAGGGGGCTTATCATTTCAGGATATTCCACTACTCTGTACTCTTTTACCTTTGCTTTTTTTGCTGCCGAAACAATAGCATCATTAAAGCTTCCGGTTCTATCTGCAAGTCCTATTTTTACCGCATCTGTACCTATCCAAACACGGCCACCACCAATGCTATCAATATATGCTTTAGACTTTTTACGTCCTTCAGATACATGAGTAATAAAGGTATCGTAAACTCTGTTTACATCAGTTTGAATAATTAGCCTTTCGCCATCAGTTAGAGGGCGGTTAGTACTCATGATATCGGCATATTTTCCGGTTTTAACACCATCAAATGTAATTCCAAGTTTGGAGTTCAGTAATTTCTGGAAATTAGGAATCACACCAAATACGCCAATAGATCCAGTTATTGTGTTTGGCTGTACAAAAATTGAATCCGCTGCACAAGCAATATAGTAACCTCCGGATGCTGCCACATCACCAAATGAGGCAATTACCGGTTTAACTTTTTTCGTAAGAATAATTTCTCTCCAGATTACATCAGAAGCAAGTGCGCTGCCGCCTGGTGAGTTTACCCTCAATACAATAGCTTTGATGCTTGAATCTAATCTGGCCTTTCTGATGGTTCTGGAAAGGCGCTCAGAACCAATCTGTGCATTAGAGCCTTCTCCACCAACAATATCTCCATCAGCATAAATTACAGCTACTTTGTTTTTACCGCTTTCACTTTTATCGGCGTTTATATTTTTGGCATAATCGTTTATAGTTATGCTGCTGATATTGCTTTTCTTGTCTTTACCGCTTAAAGATTTAAGCTCGTCAAGAATTTCATCTTTAAATTTAAGACCATCAATCAGCTTATAAGCAAGTGCGTCTTTTGGCTGCTGAATTTTATAATCGTCTGCAATCTGATGTAAGGTCGGGGTACTGATGTGTCTGCTTTCAGCGATTCCTTCAAGAAATGTATTGTACATCCCGGTTAAATAAGCGGTAACCTGCTCACGATTTTTATCGCTCATTTTATCGTTAATAAATGGCTCAATTGCACTCTTATAAGAGCCTACTCTTATAATTTGTGCCTCAATACCTAATTTATCCAGTGCTCCTTTAAAGAACATGACCTGAGAGCTCAAACCTTTAAATTCAAGTGCACCTTCAGGATTCAGATAAACTTTATCGGCCACAGAGGCCAGATAATAAGCACTCTGCGTATAAACCTCGCTATAAGCTATAATTTTCTTTTTGCTGGTTTTGAAATCAATTAAAGCATTTCTTACCTCGCGTAATGTTGCGAAGCCCGCATTTGGAGAAGTTACATTAAGATAAATGCATTTAATATCATCATCTGTTTTTGCTTTTTTAAGAGACTTAAGAATATCATTAAATCCTATACTTTTCTCGCCATCTCCACCTACAATTGGTAGATTTGAAAAAGTATCATCCGGAGTTCGCTCTTTAATTGCCTGATCCATATTTAAATAAAGTACCGAATTGCTGCTTACACTAACAGTTTTATCACTCTCGAGAGATGAAACAACACCAACAATAACTACTACAAATAACAGGGTAAAAAGGACAAGTGAAATGATAACTCCAACAACGGTTGCAAAAACATACTTGAAAAATTCTCTCATGTGGTGGTTTAATATTTATTTTGTAAATATAAGTAAAAAAATAGCCTGAGGCTTTTATATGATATTTGATACTAAAAAAGTTTATTTGTTACTGGGTAGCAACCTTGGCGATAGGGAACAGTTGATTGAAGATGCCATTAAACAAATTGCTAATGAAATAGGAGAGGTGTTTATAAGATCGTCAGTTTACGAGACTGAGGCCTGGGGAAATGAAGATCAGCCTTCTTTTTTAAATATCGCATTAGGTGTTAAAACTAAACTTACACCCATTGATGTGCTAAATAAAGCTTTGGAAATTGAACTTGAACTTGGAAGGGTTAGGCATGAAAAATGGGGTTCTCGTTTAATTGATATTGATCTCATTTTTTATGATGACATTGTGGTAGACATGGGAGCTGAATTACAAATACCTCACCCTCAGATGCAATATAGAAAGTTCGTTTTAGAGCCTTTGGCTGAGATAGCTCCTGATTATATACATCCGGGTTTAAAAATAACCGTTCGCGAAGTATTAGAAAGATTACGTGATAATTTATCTGTATCTAAAATTTAATTATATTTTTGTTCCAATGATTAACGTAAATAAAAATGATGAGCCTTTAGATCTTTCTTACTTAAGAGAGATGTCTGCAGATAATGCGGAGTTTATCATAGAGATGATAGATCTTTTTAAAGTTCAAACGCCGGTATACCTTTCTGAGCTCGAAAGTGCAGTAGCCGCTAGAAACTGGCCATTGGTATCAACCTGTGCACATAGAATGAAACCTACCTTTGCTTATATTGGAAGGGAAGATGCTAAACTGCACATGCAAATGATTGAACATAATGCCCGCGAGCTTATTGATGTAGAAGCATTGCCTCAGGCATTTGCTGAAATTGCTGAGTTTGTGCCAATCTTATATAAGCAACTAGATCGTGCAAAAGCGGATCTTGAAAAAGATCTTTAAGCTGCAGGAATACGTCTGAAATGTAAAATTGACAATCCGATATACAACACCAGTATAAAAGGAATAGCGGCAAATTTCAGAAAAGGCAGTAGCAGTGCTGATATGATCAGAAAAATATACTTTATTTTATTCTGAGCCCAGCTCGTTGAACTGAATTTTAAAGAGAAGATTCTAATCTCACTTACCAGTAGCCAGCTTAATA
Source organism: Pedobacter sp. 10L46_2 (assembly GCF_056395165.1). Classification (NCBI taxonomy): domain Bacteria; kingdom Pseudomonadati; phylum Bacteroidota; class Sphingobacteriia; order Sphingobacteriales; family Sphingobacteriaceae; genus Pedobacter; species Pedobacter sp. 10L46_2. The sequence goes on along the minus strand of NZ_JBFTIZ010000119.1, from coordinate 16,571 downwards.
GTGCCGTTAATCCAATAAGCAGTAAGGTAGAATTGATAACCGAGGGATAGTCTTTTTGAATAAACGGCAGGGAGACTATAAACAAAGTATTCATTGGGGTATTTAAACCGATGAAATCTTCCGTTTGCCTGGTGTCGTTATTAAATTTGGCTAATCTTAATGCAGAGAATACCGTAATAATAAAGGCCAGATAAGGCAGGTAAGGCGATGCATAGTCGCTTTGCGAAAGTAGTTGGTACATTACTACTCCTGGCAGAAAACCGAAGCTTACCATGTCGGCCAAAGAATCCAGATCTTTTCCGATGTTTGATTTTACGTTTAATAATCTGGCTGCAAAGCCATCAAAGAAGTCAAAGATTCCGGACAGCAGCACAAAATATGCTGCTGTCTCCAGAGCTCCGTTAAAAGCATAAACTATTCCGATGCAGCCTGAGAACAGATTTGCACAGGTAATTGCATTAGGGATATGCTTCTTTATCATTTATTAGCTATTCATCGAAATTAAAAACTCTTCGTTCGATTTTGTGCCTTTTATTTGTGCCTGTACAAATTCCATGGCTTCCTGAGCATTCATATCAGCCAGGTGGTTACGTAAGATCCATACACGTTGTAAAGTGTCTCTGTCATGTAACAGGTCATCTCTACGTGTGCTCGAAGCAGTAATATCGATAGCAGGGAAGATACGTTTGTTAGATAGTTTACGATCTAACTGTAGCTCCATGTTACCGGTACCTTTAAATTCTTCGAAGATCACCTCATCCATTTTAGAACCGGTATCTGTTAACGCAGTTGCAAGGATGGTTAAAGAGCCACCTTTTTCTATGTTACGTGCGGCACCAAAGAAACGTTTCGGTTTGTGTAATGCATTTGCATCAACACCACCAGAAAGGATTTTACCCGATGCAGGAGCAGTTGTGTTATAAGCTCTGGCTAACCTGGTGATAGAGTCTAGCAAGATTACTACATCATGACCACATTCTACAAGACGTTTAGCTTTTTCTAAAACGATGTTGGCAATTTTAACGTGACGTTCTGCCGGCTCATCAAAAGTTGAAGCAATAACTTCAGCTCTTACACTTCTTGCCATATCAGTAACCTCTTCCGGCCGCTCATCTATCAGTAATATGATCAAATAAACCTCAGGGTGATTTTTCGCAATTGCATTGGCTACCTCTTTGAGTAAATTGGTTTTACCTGTTTTAGGCTGCGCTACAATTAAACCACGTTGCCCTTTACCTATTGGGGTAAACAAGTCAATGATCCTGGTAGAGTAGTTGTTGGTTTCTGTGAAAAGATTTAACCTTTCAGTAGGAAACAAAGGAGTAAGGTAGTCAAATGGAACACGGTCCCTAACATCAGCTGGTAAGCGTCCGTTAATAGTTTCTACTCTTACTAAGGGGAAATACTTTTCGCCTTCTTTTGGAGGGCGGATGCTTCCTTTTACCGTATCACCTGTTTTTAAACCAAATAGTTTGATTTGCGACTGAGATACATAAATATCATCAGGAGATGAAAGATAATTGTAATCAGCAGATCTAAGGAAGCCATAGCCATCAGGCATAATTTCCAGAACACCTTCGTTGGTGATGGTATTATCAAAATCAAGATTTGAATAGCTATTCTCATTTTGTTTTTGATGACCGCCAGTATTAGGTCCTTTAGGTCTGTTCTCGTCTCTTTGAGGTTTATTGCCTTTTTTGTTTTCGCCTGAAGGAACGTTTTGGATAGGCGCCACTACAGGAGCGGGTTGAGCTGTTTCGGCGACCTCTGAAGGAGCTTCAGTAGCTTCAATCTGAGGCTCAGCATCCGGAACGGATAATTCTTCAGCAGCTTCCTCAGCATACCTTTGTTCCGAGCCGGGAAGCGGATCAAACAACGATGCCCTATTGAAAGGTTTAGTTGTTGGGCCTTCTTCTTCCTTTGCAGGAATCCGGATTCTTTTACGGGTTGGTTTTTCAGCAGTACCAGTATCTTTTACAGTTTTCGCTTTACTGATTTTAGCTGGTGCTGCTACCTCAGTCACCTCAGCTACAGGAGCGCCTGTTTCTTGTTCTGTTATTTGTGCAATAATTTCAACCAGTTCAGCCTTACGTAACTCATCAGCATTTAGTATACCTTGAGTTTTTGCAATCTCACGCAATTCGGCTGTGAGTTTTTCATTTAATTCTGTTTTATTAAACATTATATGGGTGTAGAGAAATTTTTAAAAATAGAATTTACCAATTGAACAGAGCAGAAAATACGGCTATAAAAGATAGTAGAAGACAAAATTTTATTGGATTTTCTGGAATGATCAGATAAACTTTTAGAGAATTATGTTGCAATTGTATGTATTTGTAAACTAATCTCCAAGAAAAACTTAAAATTGTTTAAAATAATTTCATTCAAAAGTTTTTAAATAGGCATTAAATCACTGTTAAATTTGGCATCTTTGCACACAAAATTTACCCTCTGATGAATAAGAAGCAGTTATTTGAACAAATCAAAAGTAAGAAATCTTTTTTATGTGTTGGCCTTGATCCGGTTCTGGAAAATATCCCAAAACACTTATTAAAATACGAAAACCCTGTGTTAGAATTTAATAAGCAGATAATTGACGCAACTAAAGATCTGTGTGTAGCTTACAAACCTAACACTGCTTTTTATGAGTCGATGGGATTAAAGGGTTGGGAAACTTTAATTAAAACATGGCAATATATTCCTAATGATATTTTTACAATTGCTGACGCAAAAAGAGGAGATATCGGGAACACTTCGGCCATGTATGCAGATGCCTTTTTTAATGAGGCCAAGTCTGAGATGAGTTTTGATGCTATAACCGTTGCTCCTTATATGGGAAAGGATTCTGTTGGTCCGTTTCTGGAATATAAAGATAAGTGGGTAATCCTTTTGGCCTTAACATCAAATGCAGGTCATAGCGACTTTCAGTTGCATGAAACGCCGGATGGTAAATTGTATGAAGAAGTGATTCGAATTTCATCTCAGTGGGCAGGTAGTGAACAGTTGATGTATGTTGTAGGTGCTACACGGGGTTCTGAATTTGAAAATATAAGGAGACTCGCTCCCGATAATTTCTTATTGGTACCGGGTATTGGTGCACAGGGGGGCAGCCTTGCCGATGTTTGTAATTATGGCTTAAATAAAGAATGTGGCCTACTCGTAAATTCTGCAAGAGCTATCATATATGCAAGCAAAGGCGAAGACTTTGCTGAAAAAGCAAGGGAAGAAGCCATAAGTGTACAAAAAGAGATGGAGCAGATATTGTTATCTGCGAAATTGATATGACCGCTAAAACGGATTTTAAACTAATATTTGCTTTAATAGGTGTTGCTGTTGTTTGGGGAACAACATACCTTGGGATTCGTGTTGCAGTGGAAACCATCCCTGCCTGGTTTGTTGCCGCAATAAGACAAGGATTTGCGTCCTTAATTTTGATGGGGATACTGCTGAGCAAAAATGAATTGAAATGGAAAAGCTGGCCTTATTTGAGAAGGCAGTTGCTGGTATCTGTTTTAATGATTGTTGTTGCTAATGGAATGACTACTGTAGCAGAAGAAACCATACCTAGCGGATTAACATCGCTGATTAATGCGCTGAGCCCATTGGTTGTGTTTCTGGGAAGTGTATTGTTTGGTTTACAAAGACCCAGTTTAAAAGGCTTTGCAGGTGTAATTATTGGCTTTTTGGGAGTAGCTTTTATTTTTAGGGCAGGTTTAGGTGATCTGTTAGACCCTAACTATAAAACAGGGATTATGTTTTTATGTTTTGCGGTTACCGGTTGGGCCTCAGGAACTATTTACACTAAAAAATATACCCTTAAAACAGATAATATATTTCTTGATCTGTTTTATCAATTTGTATTCTCCGCTATAATTCAGCTCGGACTTGCATTTGTTTTCTCTGGAGATACACATATAGCGACCTGGAGTTTAAAGAGCTTAATGGCGGTAGGTTATCTGGCCATTTTTGGATCTGTAGTTGGGTATTTCTGTTACCATTATGCTTTAAAGAAGGTTACTGCTACCGAAGTGTCTGTACTTTCTTATTTCAATACCGTTATTGCATTGTTTTTAGGTTGGTTAATCCTTGATGAAATTGTTACGTTTGACATTATTATTGCTACAATCTTAATTATCCTGGGTGTATTCATCACAAATTATAAAAAGCAAAAAATATAATTTAGCGGGATAATAATAATAGCAGGATATACTAATAAATGCTAAATATTTTAATTCCGGGATAAAAGCACACAATGCTTTTACGTCTCAGGCGTTGTTACAACTAAATAAATATTACTGTACTCAAAAAAAATGCTTAAATTGTGGTATAGGAATTAAAATTTTAAAAAAATAATATGTTCCAGCGCATTGTTACCTTTTTTGAAAAGCAAAGTTTCGGGGTGTGTACTTACCTTGCAGAGCGTTTAAATATGTCGATTAGTAAAATCCGGCTGTTCTTTATTTACTCTTCCTTTTTAGCGGTAGGTTTTCCTATTGTGTTTTATATTCTGGCGGCACTTGTTCTAGATGTAAGACACTATATCAAAAGGATTCGCCTGCGTATTTGGGACGTATAGACGACCTTGAACTTTTAAAAGCTAAACCCGCAGAATTTCTGCGATCTCAGAGAAACCCTTTTCCTCAGCCAGGTCAGCAGGTAGTTTGCCCCCTTCCATTCTGCTGTTTACTTCAGCATTATGCTCTAGCAATAGAATAATTATTTCAATGTCTCCCTGTTGGGCAGCTGCATGAAGAGGTGTGAAACCCGCTTGTTGTTTTACGTTTATTATTGCCCCGGCATCGATCAGCATCTTGGTGATGTTATAACTTTTAATAGCTACTGACGAGTGTATAGGATATACATTAAAGCCATTGTTTGCAGGGATATTTACATCTGCTCCGCTTTCTATCAGGAATTTGCATATCTCCTCATTGGCAAAATAAGTGGCTAAACCCAAAGGCGTAAAGCCATCAGCCGATAAAGAATTTACTGAATCCGGGTTTTGAGCAACCAATTTGGTAGTAAGCTCATATTTGCCTAGTGCGCAGGCTTCAAATATGGTAAGGTTTGCCACAAAACTTGCAATTAATAAGGCAATTCCAGGTTTTCTGTAATAGCATGCCAATAATGCAGGGGATATCCCGTGGCTTGTTTTTTGACTGGCAAGCTGCGGCTGTTTGGTTAAAAGATCTGATATCTCTTGTTTCTTATCGGCTTCGATTAAACTTTCAAGATGAGCAATGTCCATTGTTAAATTTAAATTAAAAATGCTTAATAAAATTAACAAACTTAGCTAAAAATGTTTTATCTAAAAAAGAATCCCGCCTAGCGGAATACTAAACGGGATCACCCTAAAACAAAACTATATCTAAAAAATCAAAACTTAAACGCTTTGTATCTATGACTTTAATTAAGCGAGAAGGTTTAAAATACTCGAGGAACTTATTTTAAGAAGATACTTGTTTTGTAAAAGTTTTTGAAGAAATAAACGTTTTTACATTGAATAAATTTGTTGAATTAGACGATGTTTAGCGGTATTTGTAATATCTTAGCATAGATGGCAATAATATTATTTAAGTTTGTTGATTATTAATATTCGTAAGAAAAATGTCGGTAAGGGGAAACCAATTTAAGTCCAATTCTTTTAAAAATGATCAAGCTGATAAGCAGGGCTCCAGATCGCAAGGCACAAAGAAATTCAGGGAGAGATCAGAAATATTGCCCCGTCTGGATTTTCAGAATGGACGGGCGATTAAGATCATAGGCTTGTTTTTTGTCATTCTTTCACTATACTTTCTTATAGCTTTTACTTCATACTTATTTACCTGGCAAGAAGATCACAGCTATGTAATTGATGCTAATGGTGGCTGGAGTAATTTGTTTAAAACTTACGAGGAACTGCAGCAGGTAAATATCCCTCCAGTAGTGCAGAACTGGCTTGGCAAGATAGGTGCATTGCTATCTCATCAATTTATTTACGAATGGTTTGGTGTGGCCTCTTTTCTTTTTGTATTTGTATTCTTTGTTATTGGATACCGATTGCTGTTTAAGGTAAAAATATTCGCCCTTGAAAAAACATTGGGTTATAGCCTTTTCTTTTTGCTGTTTATCTCTTTAACTTTCGGGTTTTGCCACGCTTTCTTTTCCAATGCCCCTCATTTTTTAGAAGGTGAGTTTGGCTATTGGACTAACAAACTGCTGACCGCCCAGATTGGGACTGCAGGAGTAGGGGTGCTAATTGCTTTTTTAGGGTTAACGATTTTAATAATTGCCTATAACATAGATTTTAAACTACCCCTGCGTAAACAGGATGGCGGAATTGTTCCTGAAACACCTGATAATATTGAACTGGAAAACGAAATGCCCTCTGAGCCTGTTGAGTTTACACTTAATGATAAACTAGGTAATCAGCGTAAAAAGGAGCAGAATATAGTAGTTACTCCGTCAAGATTTGAAGAAAGGGAAGTTGAAGAGGAAAAACCACCAGTATTTACTCAGGCGGTAAATGTTATGCATCCACCAATTGTGCTTTCGCCATCAGTTGATGAACGACCTAAATCCCCTATTCTGGAGGTTCCCAAGGCAGAGCCAGAATTAACTATTGAAAAAACTGAAGAAGATAAGAAATCAGAAGAGCTTGTTGAACAATTCGGTAATTACGACCCTACGCTAGATCTGGCCAGTTATAAATATCCTCATCTGGACTTATTGGAAAACTATGGTTCTAATAAAATATCTGTTAATGCAGATGAGTTGGAAGCCAATAAGAATAAGATTGTTGAGACCCTAAATCATTATAATATAGAGATTGATAAGATTAAGGCTACAATAGGACCAACGGTTACACTTTATGAAATTATCCCGGCACCTGGTGTCCGTATTTCGAAGATCAAAAATCTGGAGGATGATATTGCTTTAAGTTTAGCTGCTTTGGGTATACGTATTATTGCACCAATGCCTGGTAAAGGTACCATTGGAATTGAGGTGCCTAATATGCACCCGGAAATGGTTTCAATGAGAAGTATTCTGGCTACAGAGAAGTTTCAGCAAACTACAATGGATTTACCTATTGCACTGGGTAAAACCATCTCTAATGAGGTTTATATTGCTGACCTTTCCAAAATGCCTCACTTGCTTGTTGCCGGGGCTACCGGGCAGGGTAAATCGGTAGGTATTAACTCAATTTTGGTGTCGTTACTTTATAAAAAGCACCCTTCGCAACTTAAGTTTGTGTTGGTCGACCCAAAAAAGGTTGAGTTAACCTTATTTAACAAAATTGAGCGTCACTTTTTGGCGAAGCTGCCTGGTGAGGCTGATGCCATTATTACGGATACCAAAAAGGTAATTAATACCTTAAATTCTCTTTGTATTGAAATGGATTTAAAGGAATACAATGAGAAATTCATTAAAAGGAAATTAAATCCGAATAACTCGCACAGATTTTTGCCATATATAGTGCTGATAGTTGATGAGTTTGCAGATTTGATGATGACCGCTGGTAAAGAGGTAGAGACGCCTATTGCCCGATTGGCGCAACTTGCACGTGCGGTTGGTATTCACCTTGTACTTGCAACCCAGCGTCCTTCAGTAAACATTATTACAGGTACCATAAAAGCCAACTTCCCGGCACGTTTGGCGTTCAGGGTATTGTCTAAGATAGATTCAAGAACTATTTTGGATAGCGGTGGTGCAGATCAGCTAATTGGTAGGGGGGATATGCTATTGTCTACCGGAAATGACCTGATCAGGTTGCAGTGTGCATTTGTTGATACACCGGAGGTTGATAGGATCTCTGAATTTATCGGTGTTCAGCGTGGTTATCCGGAAGCTTATCAGCTGCCAGAATATATCGATGAGGCAGCAGAGTCAGCTAAGCTTGATTTTGATCCGAACGATAGGGATTCTATGTTCGAAGATGCCGCCAGATTAATTGTTATGCATCAGCAAGGTTCTACATCTTTAATACAAAGAAAATTAAAGCTTGGTTATAATAGAGCAGGCCGTATTATTGACCAACTAGAGGCTGCAGGAGTGGTTGGCCCATTTGAAGGAAGTAAGGCAAGAGAAGTTTTAATACCTGATGATTACGCTTTGGAACAGTTCTTGAATGAGCTTAATAAATAATTAAAGAACATGATGAAGAAGATAGTGTTGTTGATGTTTGTGTTGGGAGTTACCTTGTCCTCTTACGCTCAAACCGATGCCAAGGCGAAAGCCATATTGGCAGAGGTAAGTAAAAAATATCGTTTATACGATGTTGTTAAAGCCGATTTCACTTTTACTGTAGATAATCAGCAAGCAAAAATTAAAGAAACGCAGCAAGGCACATTGTATGCAAAGGCCAGTGCCAATAAATACAAGGTTGCCATGACTAGCCAGGATTTAATAAGTGATGGTAAAAGCCAGTGGACTTATTTGAAGGATGATAAAGAAGTACAACTTACGAATGTTGACAACAGTGATGATGTGATAAACCCCGCAAAGATTTTTACACTTTACGAAAAAGGGTATAAGTACTTATATACAGGAGATAGTAAGGTTGGTGGCAAGGTTTATCAAATGATCGACCTATCGCCTATAGATACTAAAAAGTCTTTTTTCAAGATCCGATTAAGTATTGATAAGGTAGCTAAGCAGATTTCCAATGTGCTGATCTTTGATAAGAATGGAAGCAAGTATGCTTATTCTATAAAATCTTTTGTGCCTAATGTTAAGGTCCCCGAATCTACATTTGCTTTTGATGCTAAGAAGTATCCGGGTGTAGAGGTGGTAGACTTGAGGTAAGATTGTATTTTTTTAACAATTTTTTCTAAGTTTGGTGGTATGACAGTAACTCCTCTATTTTGAAGATCACGATTTTAGGAACAGGTACTTCGCAGGGTATTCCTGTTATCGCATGTAATTGCATAGTTTGTCGGTCTGCCGATCATAAGGATAAGCGTTTAAGGGTATCAGTTCTGATAGAAACGGGGGATAGAACCATTGTTATTGATAGTGGACCGGATTTCAGATACCAGATGCTTAGGGCAAATGTTAAAGATCTGGATGCTATTTTGTTTACCCACGAACATAAAGATCATGTTGCTGGCTTAGACGACATCAGACCATTTAATTATCTGCTGAAAAAGAATATAGAGATATATGCAACAGAACGTGTTCAGCATGCTTTAAAAAAGGAATTTTCTTACATTTTCGCTGAAGCACACTATCCGGGGTTACCACAAATTGATTTAAATACTATAGCTAACGATGCTTTCTCTGTTGGCGAGACAACGATAATCCCTCTTGATATAATGCATTATAAGCTTCCTATTTTGGGATTCCGGATAAATGATTTTGTTTATGTCACGGATGCAAAAACTATTTCTGAAGAAACTATTTCTAAAATTGAAGGCGCTAAAATACTAGTTGTAAATGCTTTGCAAAAAGAGCAGCATATATCTCATTTTACATTAGATGAAGCAATTGACTTTGCCCGGAAGATAGGGGCAAAGGAAACCTATTTTACGCATATAAGCCATAATATGGGGCTTCATCAGGTTGTTGAAAAAGAATTGCCAGATAATATTAAATTAGCCTATGATGGGTTAACATTATATTGCGAATAAATATATATTTGCAGCAAGATACCCGGGTGGCGAAATTGGTAGACGCGCCAGCTTGAGGGGCTGGTGCTGGCAACGGCGTGGCAGTTCGAATCTGCTCTCGGGTACTTAAGGAAACAGCTCTATTGAGTTGTTTCCTTTTTTTATGGCAATAAACATCTGTAAGACAGATTATTAGTGTCTGGCCATTATTAGTTCGATTTTTACTGCGGATAAGACTTAGATTCTTTTAGATATGGTCTAGAATGGTGGTTTATGGTGGTCTCTGCGAAGTTTTGTATTAGTTCGATTTCTACTTATGGTTCTGCTGTTTTCCGTACTTCTAAAATCGTATGTTTTTGCGATACGATATAGAAAGTCCAAAATTATTACAGCGTATGTTTCACTTATCTGGATATTGTTCTTTGCCATTGTTGCAATTGCGAGTTTTACTGGAACTTTTTTCTCTGTAAAGCTCTTTAGTTCAGTATTTAAGCTCAATGCCTCAAATGTATTCACCGGCATTTTGAAAGATAGTATGTTTAATAATGCTCTGTTTAACTGTATAGAAACTGTACCCTTCCTGAAATCGCTGATAGTGGGAGTAATCAGATTTAGAATATATTTTTTGTCAACGATATCGAGTTCAGAATAACTGTGGAATATCTTAGTGAAGGATCTATCTGCTACTTGGAATTGTTTTTCAAGTAACCTTAGTTTCCCCGAATTACTATTTAACTCTATTCCGATATTATTGCTGATTGTCTGATACTCTTTTTTTAATTCTTTAAAGTCATCAAAATCTAGCCTGTCTTCGGCGAACAATTTCCGAACCTTTGAGAGTGCTGATTGCTGCTCTTCGAGCTGCCTGGTTAATAATCTTCTGTTGTTTAAATACTCGATCTTCTGTACACGGATATTTAAATCTTCCATAATAAGCCCAAACAATTCTGTTGTCTCATCTGAAAGCTGTAGTTCTTGCAGTCTCTTGCAATAGCTATCATTTAAAAGTTCCGCTTTTATCCTCATTTTACAGTCGTCCGAGCAATGATAGTATGGATATGCTTTTGTGGAACCTCTTGAAAAACTAGCGCGTAATTTTCTACCGCAGGATGGACAAACCAAGAAACCCTTTAGGAAGAAAAAATTGTTCAGCTCATCGGATTTGCATGTGATTTTCCTTCGGGTATTGATGATTGCTTGAACCTCATTAAATAACGATTCGGAAATCAATGGTTCATGTATTCCCTTAATTAGTTCCTGTGGCCGATCTTTTGCTGATATAGGGATTAGTCCACAGTACACGGGGTTTCGTACCAGCTTCCAGAAGGCAGATCTTGAAGATTTCAATCCCTTTGCAAAGGCCATTCTTCTGACAGTTTCTATAGTGAAGGAATTTTTTGCCAGTTGTTTAAAAGCCCATTTTATGATATCAGCTGCAGGTTGGACATGTACAATTTCTTTTTTTCCGTCAAAAGCCGTGCAGTTTATGAACCCCAAAGGCGCCTTATTTGGGTATCTTCCCATCATTTTTGCCCTTTTAATGCCATTTGATGTATTCAATGATCTTCTGTTATTTTCAGCTTCAGGAATTGATAGATATATGGCAAGCATTACCGTACTCTCAGGTACAGTGAAATCTATAGGTTGGTCGATTGCCATTGCAGTTGTATTGAAATTCCGGAGTATGCCGATCATTTCGTAGGCATATTCAATATTCCTGCTAAATCGGTCCCATTTTACGAAAAGAATGTTGGTCTCTTTTTTTTTCGAATCTTTCTTGACTGCTGTCAATAATTTTTTCCACTCTGGGCGGTTGAAATTCTTCGCTGAAAAATCTTCCTGATAGATGCCAGCAACCTCAATGTTATTAAACTTACAGTGCTTCAGCAAATGGTCTTCCTGCTCAGGAAGGGAGTATCCTTTTCTTTTTTGTTCATCCGTGCTTACGCGGATATATAAGTAAGCTCTTGTCATTTGAACGCTTCCCTTGTTTTTCCAAATATTATGAGTTATTGTTATACTTAACGGTTTCTTTCGGTAAAAAATATCCTTAAATAATTTTGAATAGTAGGATAGGGATAGAGTTTGATTATTTGAAGGATGCGTGATCATGTTACTCAGCCTCAGAAGTTCTTGGTGGGTTTTGTTGCCAATTCAGGCATTATTGCTAGTGTTACCGCGGGATTTGCAATAGCTGAAAGTGCTGTTTTAAGTATTTTTTTTTGCTGACGCTCGGTACGCAGATATTTTGGACTTGAAAGAGGTAATGTATTTTATCGATACGGGGCGTTAAGTGTTTTGTAAGTGCACGATACAACATGTTGTTAAGCGAAATACTTAGTATATTTGTACTGTTGGTATCGTGATTTCTATCTATCGAAGTGATATATTCCAATTGTTAACGGGCATTATCTAAAATCAAACACTTGGAATTAATATGAATTATTTCTGGCAATCCATCAAGACGCGTTCTTATTGGAAATATGCGTTGTTATCTACCGATGCAGTTAAAACTTTTTTTGCTGTTTTAGGTGCAGTTTGGCTGTTGTTTGAAATGATGGATTTTTTCAAGCTTTTTGATCCTGAAAAATTACCAGTCTACAGTTTTTTTATTTTGATTTTTGTTTCATTGGTATTAGTTATTTGCACCAGGAGGCCTATCTCAAGGATAAGATACAAAGTCTCGGGTAAAGATTTGCAAATTGAAGTTAGAATCGGAAACCTCTTTGATTATAAAGGTCAAAAAGTTATCAGTACGAACACAACTTTCGATACAGATATCGCAAATGGTGTAATTGCTGCCGGCAGTTTACAGGGTCAATTTACCAATACATTTTATCCGCAACAGATTCAGGCTTTGGATCAGATTTTGGACAATTCATTAGTGAATATTGCAAGTACCCACTATCCTAAAATAAGTGGAAAGGACAAAAAATATCCTATGGGGACGACTGTAAGAATAAATATTGGCACAGAGATATTTTATTTGCTAGCTATGTCGGATTTGAATTTTAATAATACCGCCCAAACTACGCTGGATAACGTACTCCTTTCTACAAATGAACTTTGGCAATTTATCATTGCAAAAGGTGAAAACGAGCCTATTGTTTTGCCTTTAATCGGAACTGGCCGAGGCCGGATATCTACGAACAGGAAGAATTTAATAGCCCAAATTTCCCAATCGTTTATTAAAGCTTCAGAACAAAATATTTTCAGTAATAAATTAATCGTTGTGATTCATCCTACGGATGTCGAGAACTTCGATATTAATTTGTTTGAAGTAAAAGACCTTTTAAATCACTATTTAGCTTAAACCAATAAACCACAATACAAATTATGGCATATAGAAACGGAACATACGTTGCCTTCCATGCAAATGGAACGAATGTGCCGATAGAATCGGACATTAAATATTATAACCTGATTAAAGCATGGTGCGGTAAGGATGATGACTGTTTTAGTATTGTAAATAGCCATGATAAAACTGCGGCAGTTCGGGATAGCAGTTCAAAGGAAACTTTAAGAGCTAGCCTTAAAGTGCGTTTAAACAATAGTAAAAACATGATTTTGATTATCGGAGATACGACCAATGACGACCTGGACTGGGTACCTTTCGAAATCGAATATGCAGTGGACATTTGCAAAATCCCAATAATTGTTGCTTATCTGGGCGCTGAGGGTATCAGGAATGTACGTGCAATGTCCAGTAAATGGCCACCTGCTTTAACAAAGAGAATTGATAACGGGACGGCTATGTTAATTCATATCCCTTTCAAAAAAGAGCCAATCCATGACGCGGCAAGCTATTTTACGCACAATAATCCTCCAAAAGGTGGATCAGTCGGCATTTATAGCGATGAAGCTTATAAAAGATGGGGTATAGCTATTCAATAAAAGAAAAAAATAAAGATGCTAACTGATACTGAATTTAAACAGTTAGGGGATGAGGGTCTGAAAAAAGTGTTATCAGCTGACCGTCATTTCAAATACGTCAATTTGCACGATGGCTTAGAATACGTGTTAAAGACAAACACCTTTAAATTTACCCATCCAGGCGAATTTAATGATCCTTTTGACTGTAATGAAAAGATGATAGATGTGGTCATTTCACCGCAAATTGAAAAACAATTTATTCTAGAAGCAGGCGCAAAACATGGACTTCCAAGAAAGGAAATCCGTAAACATTTCAATAAGATTGGTGGTAATTCTCATTATCATAAGGTACTTAAGGAGAAAAAGAAGGACTTCAAGGTTAGCTGTTTTTCGGAAATTTCTGATGATGTTTTGATGTGGTCACATTATGCTGATAAACATAAAGGAATGTGTATCGGGTTTGATTTAAATCTCATTTGTCCTGATTATGTACTGTATCCGGTAAATTATATTGATGAAGTTCAGAAGATTGATGGTATGGCGAACACACCATATGTCTTTTATTATTGGGCTACGTTTAAAGCAGCCCGCTGGTCATATGAAAGAGAAATAAGAGCAGTTTCTAAAAATGGAAAATCCATAATAGTCTATCCGAAGGATGCGGTAAGAGAAGTGATTTTCGGATGTAATGTTAAGCAGTCAGAAATAGTAGTAACTATTAAAGCATTAAAGAAATTGCGATATAAAGGTATACTGCTTTCTCAGATGACTATCGATGGCGAGACAATGCAACTGAAAAAAATACCCCTAAAATATTGATTAAGCCCTTTCTGAATGAATAATCCAAAACGCCCAGTAAGTCATGTTCTAGCTACAAAATCTTCAAAATTTCTGGAAGGACATATCCCGAATGATTGGCATTATAATGTACCTAATAATGATTACGGAATTGATTATCAGGTTGAAATTTCCTTAAATGAGCAGGTAACGGGTCTAAATTTTTCAATCCAATTAAAGAGTACAGAAAATACAGAGGTAGGTAACTTTGCTAAAGTCGCACTGAAGAGAACAACGCTAAATTATTATAGGGTTCGCTTGGAGCCCGTAATGTTGATTATCTACGATGCAGATGCTAATGAGGCATATTGGTCGTGGATTAATGATCATGATATAGACTATGCCAAGAACAATAAAACATTTCAGTTTTCGATTTCAAAAACCAATAAACTAAGTGAAATAAACTGGGCGGAGGTAACCGGCCATGTACAGCGCATTTTCAATGCAAAGTCTTTTATAAGTGACTTTGATATTTTGAAAATTGAAGACAACATAGAACTGGCCGCTTGGAAAACATATTACGAAGGCGATTATGAACAAGCAATCTATCTTTTCAGGAGGTTAATTAGCAGTGGAAATACCGAATACAATCTCTATCAGGCGTTAGCTTGGAGTTTATATCAGACTTATCAGTATAATGAAGCGTTAAATACAATCAATCTGTTGCTTGATTTTCGAGAAACAGACAATGGTTTAAAAACAAAAGCCTGCATACTTGCTGAGGCAGGTTTCAGAGAGAATGACAAAGGAAAAATTATTCAGGCCCGAAATCTCTTCAAAAGATTTTCGACGGGCGGAGATAGTGCTTTGATGCTTTTTAATTACGGAAATACACTAAATGCACTTGGCAACTTTAATGAAGCGATTGAGCAGTATAAATTTAGTTTGGCTAAGGAACCGAACCATGCGCAGTGTTGGAAGAATTTGGGAACAACCTATTGTAACTTAGGTCAGCATGACCAGGAAATTTGTTGCTATGATAAGGCGCTTGAAATCGATCCGGACTTACCGCAAGCACTATTTAGCAAAGGCATCACACTGGCACAACACTATAAAAAATATCAGGAGTCACTTGCTTTGTTTCATCATGTTTTGGATGTAGACAATAGTTTGTTTGCTGAATATGTAAATGGTCTGTTTTGGGTTGCATACTGCTATGAACAAATTGGTGATTTGACCAAAGCTTTATTTTGGGTAGACAGGGGATTAAACCACGAGGGCTCAAATCCGTATTTTTTGAATTTTAAATCTAATTTATTGGGAAAGAACTGGCGCCTCAATCCTGAATTAAAAGAAAAGGCAATAGAGTTCTTTGAGTACCGGATCGAACTACAGAATGATTTCCGAAGTTTATATCATTTGATTATTATTCAGGAACATGACTTAGCAGCGGCTTTGAATCTGGTAAAGGATAAGTCAAATTTATATAAAGGACTGGTGTACGAGGAACTGCAGATCATCGGTATTACGCTCGATGATTTATTGGTTATGCTTTTGCAACTGGATTACTATATGGATTTTCGTGTCAAATATCCAACCACACGATATTTGGACCATATTATCTCGCAGCATTTCTCAATCGGCTCCAGTTTCTTCAATTTATTAGATTTGATTTTCGGTATCGCTTTTAACAGAGCCATTGTAGCTTACGGAAAGACTAATGAAGACCTAGCAGTACCAAAGACAATATTAGAAGTAATGCTAGCTTATATGCCAAAATTAGTCCACTTTTTAATTCCGGAAGATGAATATAGTGACATCGCTATTGCGGAAACTATGTTAAAAGCCTTTCAGGGATATATTGATTTAACCTTTCGGGAAATTGGTGCGCAAAGCGGTCATATTACAGTAAATCTGGAACTTAGAAATATTGACCCTTCTGAATATATTACGGATGAGTATAATGATGAACTAGGTGAGCGAATTTATAATTCATTTGTAGATCGCCTTACTGGCGGTATTGTGGAATAGTTAAATTTATTAAAATAAATAATTAGAATGGACGACGAATTTGCAAAGGAGCACGGCTTAATGACTGACAAAGAACTGGCAGATATGGATCAGAGATGGAAAAAAACCGAAGAGGAAGCTCTGAAAAATATGTTGAAGCATTTTGATAGAATCCATGATAAGCTATTCAACTTTAATAATATACTAATCGCAGGATATTTTGCACTTTCCAAGTTAGAAAAGGAAATTTCCCTAGCAACAATTCTTATTCCAATCGCAAATCTTGTGGTATTGCTCTACATCGAATATAAAATGATGGAAAAG
>NZ_JBFTIZ010000118.1:0-11217 GCF_056395165.1 Pedobacter sp. 10L46_2 | reverse complement strand
TCTCTGAGAGACGTTGCAATAACTTTTGCCCCTCTGTCATGCCCGTCGAGCCCAACCTTCGCGACTAAAACACGTATTGGCCTGTTTAACGTTTTGCTCATAATTTATACTAATAGTAGGTGGTAAATGTAAGTAAATTAGCGCTTTTATGTTAACTTTGGCGCTAAATTTACAGTTTTTATGAGTGAAGAAAGATCATTGAACTTTATTGAAGAAATCATTGAGAACGATTTAAATAGCGGAAAATACGAAACACTAATCACACGTTTTCCACCAGAACCGAATGGATATTTGCATATAGGCCACGCAAAAGCTATATGCTTAAACTTTGGGCTAACAAAAAAATATGGTGGCTACACAAACTTAAGGTTTGATGATACCAATCCGGTTACAGAAAAAACCGAATATGTAGACAGTCAACAGGCAGATATTAAATGGCTGGGCTTTGAATGGAAAAACGAATTATATACTTCTGATTATTTCGATTCACTTTATGAATTTGCCGTAACCCTTATCAAAAAAGGTTTGGCCTACGTGGATGACAGTACCGCGGAAGAAATTGCTGAATTAAAAGGAACACCAACTGAAGCTGGTAAAGACAGTCCATACAGAAACCGCAGCATTGAAGAGAATCTTGATCTCTTTACCCGAATGAAGGGTGGTGAGTTTCCAGACGGCACCTGTACACTCCGTGCTAAAATAGACATGGCCAGCCCCAACATGATTATGAGGGATCCGGTGATCTATAGGATTAAACATGCTGAACACCACAGAACAGGAAATAAGTGGTGTATCTACCCAATGTACGATTTTGCACATGGACAAAGTGACAGCATCGAAACCATTACGCATTCTATTTGTACGCTTGAGTATGTGGCACATCGCGAATTGTACGATTGGCTAATCGAGAAACTTGAAATATTTCCATCAAAACAATACGAATTTGCGCGTTTAAACCTTTCATATACTGTTATGAGTAAGCGCAAGCTGCTTCAATTGGTAAATGAGGGTGTAGTAAGTGGATGGGATGACCCCCGCATGCCAACAATAAGCGGATTAAGAAGACGCGGATACACCCCGGAAAGTATCAGAGAGTTTTGTGACAGAATTGGAATTGCCAAAAGAGAAAACCTTATAGAGTTAAGTCTTTTAGAATTCTGTGTGCGTGAGCATTTAAATAAAACAGCGAACAGAGTTATGGCGGTGCTTGACCCGATTAAGCTGATCATTACCAACTATCCTGAAGGACAGAATGAAATACTAATAGGAGAAAACAACCCTGAAGCAGAAGATAAAGGCGGAACAAGAGAAATCCCCTTCAGCAATGAATTGTGGATTGAGCGAGAAGACTTTATGGAAGAGCCCGCCAAAAAATGGTTCAGACTTGCGCCAGGAGCAACCGTAAGGCTTAAACATGCTTATATTGTAAAATGTGAAGACTTCAAGAAAGATGCGAATGGGAATGTGACTGAAATATATTGCACTTATATCCCGGAATCTAAAAGCGGCGAAGATACCAGTGGCATAAATGTTAAAGGTACCATTCACTGGGTGAGCAGTAAACATGCAAAAAGCGCTGAGATCAGAATGTACGATCGTCTGTTTACCTCTGAATCTCCGGATTCCGAAGAGGGTGATTTCAAAGACTATCTTAATCCGAACAGCATTGAGGTTATAAAACAAGCATATATTGAACCTTATCTTGCAAATGCAGATAAGGATGCGCGTTACCAGTTTATCAGAAAAGGGTACTACTGCCTAGATAAAGATTCTATTCCTGGAAACTTGATCTTCAATCGTACCGTTTCCTTAAAGGATGCCTGGGCAAAGGCTAACAAATAGGCTACACCCGTCATCTCGACGATAGGAGAGATCTCTTGCTCATGTAGTTCAGGAGATCTCTCCTATCGTCGAGATGACGAATTCATAATGATCTCCATCTTACATATACTTCTTGTACAAGTTAAACAGAATTAGTTTAACTGCAGGGGTTAACTCAGGCGTTACATCTGTTTGCACAAAGTGGATCTTAAACGCCACAATTGCTGCAGGCAAATTGCTCACATCATACCCAATTATTTTTAGCGCAAGAGTTGCATCGAAATTATCTGGTGGCATTACAAGCACACTGTCGTACCATAATCCATACCCTTTTTCGGCAAACCTCTTCCAGGGGAAATTAGTGGGATCAACCTTTCTCCTTGGTGCCAGATCTGAATGGCCTATAAAATTTGCCGTTGGAATTTTATACCTGCTTTTTAAGGTCGACAGCAAAGTCATCAGACTTTGTAACTGCACTTCAGAATAAGGTTCAGTTCCCGAATTATCAATCTCTATTCCAATAGAAGACGAGTTTAGATCCGTATCGTTACCCCATTTTCCCACACCTGCGTGATTAGCTCTTAAATAGTCATTTACCATTTGAATAACCTTTCCGTCCCTCCCAACTACATAATGAGCGCTCACCTCTGTTTTAGCAATGGTAAAAGTTTTTATTGTCTGATCAGAAGATTTCTGGGCAGTATGATGAAGAACTACAAAGTTTGGTCTTCGTATACCGAAATTCACAGATCCAACCCAAGATTGAAGCGTCGGATCAGAAAGCACAACGCCTTGGCCTACTGGTGGCATTGATTTTATTGCTTCAGCAAACTCTCCTGCCTTTTTCTTATACACTTTATTTGTAGCTGCGTATTTACCTGCAGAGCATGATGCAAGCATAAGCATTGCTAAAATGTAGGGATAGCCTTTTTTTAATTTGATCTGATATACCATAATGAAAAGATAGAAGGCGTGAAATTACTATTTTTTACTATTTTAGTCGCAATTAAATCTGCACTATCAAACCTGTCTTGCCTAAAAGCAGGTCATATAGTCATAAAAGTACTAATATATTCATATATGAAAAACATTAGCAAAGCAAGCCTTTTTATTGCTGGATGCTCAATCATTGCAGGAATTGCTTCGTGCGGTAGCCCGCAGGACAAAAACACAAAAACAACAGAAAAGAAAACATCATCAAACGACAGTTTACAGAAGTATGTAAATGAGCGACTAGATATTTATGAAAAGGTAAAACTCACTACCAATTTAAATGACCTGACTATTAATGAACGTAAAATACTTCCTCTGCTAATACAATCTGCTCAAATAATGGATGAGCTATTCTGGAAACAGGCATACCCTCAGAGAGATAGTTTACTAAACACCATAAAGGATGAAAAAACAAAATCTTTCATCTGGATTAACTATGGGCCATGGGACAGACTTAATGGCGACAAGCCCTTTGTTGCGGGCATCGGCCCTAAACCGGATGCGGCTAGCTTCTATCCTGCGGGAATGACTAAAGAAGACCTCAAAAAATCTGACGCAAAAGATAAATACGGGCAATACTCTGTTATAAAAAAGGATAGCACAGGAAAACTAAATTCAATTCCTTACCATGTTCTTTTTGCTGCAGAATTACAAAAAGCTTCAAATCTTCTAAAACAAGCTGCACTGCTTGCAGAAGACGCGGGGCTTAAAAAGTATCTGAATCTACGTGCCGATGCGTTAGTAACAGACAACTATACTGCAAGCGACTATGCATGGCTAGACATGAAAACCAACAACCTTGATATCATTATTGGTCCTATTGAGAATTATGAAGACAAATTATTCAATGCTCGTGCCTCTTACGAGGCTTATGTATTGATAAAAGACAAGGTATGGAGCAAGCGTCTTGCCAAGTATGTAAGCATGCTCCCTCAGCTACAGCAAGGCCTGCCTGTTGATGCTAAATACAAGAAAGAAAAGCCAGGTACAGACTCCGAGCTAAATGCTTACGATGTGATCTACTATGCGGGTGATTGTAATGCTGGTTCAAAAACAATTGCAGTAAACCTTCCAAATGATGAAATTATCCAACAAAAGAAGGGCACAAGGCGTTCACAGCTAAAAAATGCAATGAAAGCTAAGTTCGACAAAATTCTAATACCTATAGCCCAAGAACTTATCGACAAAGATCAGCAACAATACATCAATTTCGATGCTTTCTTTGCCAACGTAATGTTTCACGAGGTTGCTCATGGCTTAGGAATCAAAAAAACAATTACAGGTAAGGGATTTGTTAAAGAAGCTTTGCAAGAGCAATATTCATGGCTTGAAGAAGGTAAGGCGGATGTTTTAGGGCTTTACATGGTAACCGGATTACTTAAAAAGGGAGAACTGAAAGGCGACATTAAGCAGTTTTACACCACATATATGGCGGGCATACTTCGCTCAGTAAGATTTGGAGCTGCAAGCGCACATGGAAAAGCTAACATGCAATGCTTCAATTTCTTTAAGGAAAATGGGGCTTTCATCAGAAATGAAAATGGCACATACAAGGTCGACTTTGCTAAATTTGAAATGGCTATGAATAAATTAAGCGGCTTAATTATAACCCTTCAAGGAAACGGGAATAAAGCGGCTGTAGAAAAGGCTCAAAAAGAAAAGGCTGTTATTTCAACTGAACTTCAAACCGATCTTGATAAATTAACCAAAAAGGGAATCCCTGTTGATATCATTTTTGAGCAAGGCGTTGATGTTTTGGGTGTGAAGTAACCTAAGCGAAATTCTTTCGTCATCTCGACGATAGGAGAGATCTCTTGAAGTAGCATAAAAACGAGATCTCTCCTATCGTCGAGATGACCCGCTATCCTCTTACCACTATCGTCTTAAGATCCTGTCTTCCTTTAAACGGAAAGGTGTTTGTGAATGATATCCTCCAATTCTTGGATATCAAAAGGTTTAGACAAATAGCCATCTGCCCCAGCTTCTGTTGCAAGCGCCTGTACATCGTTATTTGCAGAGAAATAAATTACAGGTATACCTTTCAGTGCCTCATGGCCTTTAAGCGCTCTGGTTGCGTCAATACCCCCCACATCCGGCAGCCAATTGTCCATAAAAATAATATCCGGTATATATGCCAACACCTGATCTATAATATTATTAGAGGTCGAAGATGTCTTAATATCGAAACCTGCATCTTCCAGAATAATTGTACATAATTCTAAAATTTCTGCATTATCATCAAATACAAATACTCTTTTATTCTTCTCCATTTGCGGGTATGGTTAACTACAACGTTTAGGGCAACAAATTTATGAATTCTGCTATATCTTCTATGCTTAAAACATGATCTATTTTTACGTTAGCTTGAGCTTGGGCAGGCATATATGCTACTTGAGCACTATTTGGATCCTGAATCAAGGTTGTTCCACCCCAAAGCTTAACACTTTTCAACCCATTTACACCATCAGCGTTCGATCCTGATAGCAAAAGACACACTAGGGTATCTTTATAAACCTCTGCTGCGGTTTGAAATGTTGCGTCTATTGCCGGTCTGGAATAGTTTATTTTTTCGGAATAATCCAAAGAAAATGAACGATCCTGCTCAATCAGCAAATGATAATCTGACGGAGCTATATAAATAGTGCCAGCAATTAACGGCTCTTTTTCGTCTACCTCTTTAACCTTAAGCTTAGTTCTGGTTGACAACAATTCAGGCAATAAAGAATCTGCGCCATGTTTACGATGGATAACAATGACTATTGGGAATTTTATTGCAACATTAACTAATGGAAGCACTTTTAAAAGCACATCCAAACTCCCTGCAGAGCCTCCGATAATAAATGCTTCACATTTTTTTATCATTGTATTTTCCTCCAGATCTTCTCTGAATCCAATCGTTTATACTTGTCCGAAATGCCCGAAAAATTAATTGTTTCCTTTGTTCCAAGTGCTAAATACCCCAGCTCTTCAAGGCTCTCATCAAAAAGGTTTAGCACCTTCTGCTGTAGTTCCCTATCAAAATAGATCAATACATTTCTACATAAAATGAGCTGAAACTCATTAAAGGAGTAATCAGAAACCAGATTATGTGTTGAAAATATGATCTTACTTTTTAAGTCCTCATCAAATTTAGCAAGCGAATAATTCGCTGTATAATAACTTGAAAAATCCTTTAAACCTCCAGATAAAATATAGTTCTCAGAATATTGCTTCATGCTATTCATGCCAAACATTCCTTGTGCGGCCTTTTCCAACACAATTGGGTTTAAATCTGTTGCGTAGATTAAAGATTTATGCAGCAGGTTAAGTTCTTTTAAAATAATTGAGATCGAATATGCCTCTTCTCCTGTTGAGCAGCCCGCCAGCCAAATTCTGATAAATGGGTATGTGCCCAACTTTGGCAATACAACGTCTCTTAATGTTTTAAAAAAAACAGGATCTCTAAACATTTCAGTTACATTAACTGTAATCTGTTCTACAAACCGTTTAAAATATAGATTATCGTTATTTATCTTATATCTGAACTCAGCAAAACTTACGGCTCTATCCAAACTGTACAGTCGTATAATTCTTCTCTTTAAAGATGCTCTGGAATACCCGGTAAAATCATACCCATACTTTTCCAGAAGGTCTGAAAGTAAGATCTCAACATGATCGTCGTTAATTACAGAGAGTTCCAATTATATATACTTTATGAGTAAACTTGTTAACTCTTCAACATTAATAGGTTTAGAGACATAGCCGGCAGCCCCCGCATTCATACACCGTTCTCTATCTCCAACCATGGCCTGGGCCGTAACAGCTATAACAGGAATATGTTTAATTTCCGGACTTTCATCTATTTTAGCTATTGCCTCATATCCATCCATTCCCGGCATCATCATGTCCATTAAAACCACTGCAATCTCTTTATTCTCTTTAAGCAGGTCTATTCCTTCTTCCCCTCCGGTTGCGGTTAAACATTGGTAGCCTTTTGCTTTTAAAACAGCCGATAACGCAAAAATGTTCCTGTTATCGTCATCAATTATCAATATCTTTTTCGCCATATAGCTACACTTTGTTGTAAAGCCAAACACGTAATAACGAGATTAGCTGATCAATATCAACAGGCTTAGAGATGTAATCAGACGCCCCTGCGGCAATACATTTTTCCCTGTCGCCCATCATTGCTTTGGCAGTAACAGCCAAAACCGGTAATTGTTTATATGCAGGGATTTTCCTGATCTCTTTAGTGCTTTCATATCCGTCCATCTCGGGCATCATCATATCCATTAGCACAATATCTATCAATGGGTTCTCTTTGAGCATTTGTAGCGCTTCCTTTCCATCCGTAGCTGCTAAAACTTTCATTTTATGTTGTTCCAATGCTTTTGTTAATGAGAATATATTTCTCACATCATCATCAGCAATCAGAACTGTTTTGTTATTCAGCACCTCATAAAGGCCTCCAAGTTTTTCAGTTGCCTGTTTTTTATGCTTACCATCCAATTCCTTCTCCTCTATTAGATGCAAGAACAGTCCGGCTTCATCTAGTATTCTTTGATAAGAATGGGCTGTTTTTACTACAATTGAATCGGCATATTGTTTAATCCTACTCTCCTCGCCCTTCGATAAGTTTTTCCCGGTAAAGATGATGATAGGTAAATTTTCCAATCCTTCACTTTTCTTAATCGTTTCAAGCGTTTCATATGCATTTTTATCTGGTATACCCATATCCAGAATCACACAATCCACTTCTTTTTCCTGTAACGCACCAATCCCTTCTTTAACATTATTAGCAACCTGAGTGTTGATGTTATAGTTACTCAAGAAATAACTCAAGGCTTGGGCATGCTGCTTGTTTTCTTCAACAATAAGAACTTTTTTGGGTCCTTTAGTTAATGCTTGTTCAAGCTTTTGGAATATCTGCGCCATATGCTCAAGAGCTACAGGCTTATTTATAAAATCTACCGCTCCCTTTAGCAAACTTTCCTTTTTAACCTCAAGAGATGACATAATATGAACTGGAATATGTCTGGTTTTAGGATTTGACTTCAGCTCCTCCATTACCTGCCATCCATCCTTAACAGGAAGTTGAATGTCCAATAAAATAGCAAGAGGGTTATAGTGATTGGCCAGTTCAATCCCAACATCGCCTCTAACGGCTACAATCCCTTTATAATTTCTTTTTCGGGTAAACTTCAAAAGCGTTTTCGCAAACGCAGTATCATCTTCTACTATTAAAATTACTTTATCGTCTTCTTTAATATCGTTCCTGTCGTCCTCAACCTCTTGTGGAATATGGTCAACAGTAAATCTTTCTAAAATAACCTCCCTTTGTTTTTCAAGGGGAGCGAAAGTATCGGTTTCCTGCTCTTCTTGTTTTTTAACTGCAGCCAATCTATCAATGGGTAAAGCGAACGTAAACTCACTACCTACATTTTCTTTACTGGTAAGCTCAATTTCTCCTCCCAACAGTTTCGATAGCTCCCTGCTTATAGAAAGGCCTAGCCCGGTACCGCCAAACTTCCTTCTGGTCGAACCGTCGGCCTGTTGAAATGCTTCAAATATAAGCCCAAGTTTATCTCCCGGAATACCTATGCCGGTATCTGTGACTTTAAACAAGATGAACTTATTCGTATCGTCTCTTTTAACCGTTAATGAGACCTTGCCATGATTTGTAAATTTGATCGCATTAGACAGCAGATTCTTTAAAATCTGCTCAAGTCGCATTTTATCTGTATTAATAACACCCTTGGTCTCCTCAGCATCAATAACCAACTCAAGCCCTTTATTCTTTGCCAATGGCTCAAATAAAGACCGCATATCAGTTATTACCTCATTAACACTAATATCATCAAACTCAAGTTTCATTTTCCCAGCCTCTATTTTAGAGAGATCCAGTATTTCGTCAATAAGCCCCAACAACCCCTGTCCTGAGCTTTGAATCACATCCGCATACTCCACATATTCCTTATCAAGCTCCTTATTCTCCGACATTAATTTAGACAAGAGTAATATTGAGTTTAGAGGAGTACGCAATTCGTGCGACATGTTTGCAAGGAATTCCGATTTATACTTGGTGCTTTGCTCCAATTGCTCGGCTTTCTGTTGTATATCCAGATTTCGCTCCTGAATGAGTTGATTCTTCTCTTCCAATAAACTGGTTCTTTCCTCAAGTTCCTGATTGCTCTGCAATAATTCTTCCTGCTGCACCCTCAGCTCTTCCTCAGAAGTTTGTATTTTTTGCGTCTGAGCTTCTAATTCGGCATTGAGTCCCTCCAGTTCACTATGCTGGGCCTGCAACTCTTCGGCCTGGGCCTGGGTTTCCTCTAAAAGCTCCTGTAATTTCTTGCGATTCTGTGCAACATGTACTGCAATTCCGATATTATGCGAAATATTGTTAAAGAACTCCAATTGAAGGGGGGTGTAAATATTCAATGAACCAAGTTCCATTACCCCAATAGTTTCATTATGTCTAACCACAGGAAAAGCAACAACATTTCTTGGTTTGGTAGCGCCTGTTGCATAGCTAATGGTCATTTCGCCCTCGGGAATATCATTGATCAAAATTTGTTTCCCCGATTTAAACACCTGTCCCGCAATACCTTCTCCGGCATTTAACCTATACTTTTCTCTATCTATTATCAGAGAATAGCTTCCTGCAAGATGTAATTCCGAATCATCTCCCGCCAGGTAAAAAGCTGCAACAGCACTATTCGTATGTACTATAATGTTCTCAAGAATATCATTAGCAAGCTCCTCTACGCTTTTTTCTCCAACCATCTTATCATTAAGAGTGGCAATGCCCGATTGGAGCCATTCTTTATCGGCCAAAAGGGCAAAAGAATACTGAAGTGATTCGGCCATTGAATTTAAGGACCCCGCTAAACTACCCAGGCCATCTTTTTGTTCCGCATTCATCCGGATCTGGTAATCGCCATTAGAAATTTGAGCAGCAATGCCTTGAATAACTTCAATCCTATTGGCTATCTCCTCATTCTTATCCTCCAGCTCTTTTTGTAATTGCCTTCTGGTATTAAAATCTGAGGAAACTCTTTTGTAGAAAATCACGGTAATCAAAATGGCAAAAAAAGCAGCTATAAGAATTAAAATTGGGGTATAGCCCGCCATCTTATTCATATTAGCGGTCCGTTCATCAAGCAATCTCTTTTCTTCAGCCTGCATTCTTTTAATAACAGTCCTCGACTTATCCATGTAAACCTTTCCGTCAAGTAATTGGGCAGTAGAAACACTTTCGCCTTTACCTTTTAACGCTATGGTTTTTTCAATAATACTTAACCGGTCATCAATAATCCCCTGTAACTCCTTCGCATTTTGCTGCTGAAAAGGATTGTCCTTTGTATCTGAGCTTACTTTGCTTAAAAGATCAATTGCGGTTTGCCTTGCACCGTTATAAGGCTCCAAAAAAACCTTATCACCAGTCAGCAAGTATCCTCTTTGTCCTGTTTCTGCATCTTTTAATGTCGAAATTACACCATCAAGGTTCGTCATAACTTCATTGCTATGCGAAACCAGATCTGCATTTTGAATCAGGTTCTTTATACTAATAAAAGACGCAAGTGATGAAATAAAAAGGATCAATAATGATAGCCCTAAACCAATTCGTAGATTATTTCTTAAAGATTTTTCTTTCATAAATTAATGTCTTTTAATCCGTTTCAGTGCCAGAATTTACAGGTAAAATGAAATAAAACTCAGATCCCTCACCAAGTGTACTTTTAACCCCAACTTCCCCGCCATGCCGTTTTATGATTTCGGCAGAGATGAACAGTCCAATGCCCAGACCCTGAAAATGGATTGAGGTTTCTTCCACTCTATAAAATTTATCGAAAACCGATTTTTGCTGGTCCGGGGCAATCCCGATCCCAAAATCCCTTACCCCCACGTACACCTTATCAGCAATCACGTCTACGTGAATATGAATTTCATTTGTACCAGGAGAGTATTTAATCGCATTTGTTAAAAAATTAATAATTACCTGTTCAATCCTCATTTCATCGGCATAAACCTCAATGCCTACTTTCCCTTTCCTAATGATGTTAAACTCAGGATTAGCCTGACGAATAATGTCGATTACACTATCCAGCAGATCATCAATTGCAAAGTCTTTTTTGTTAAACTTAAGTTTCCCGCTTTCGATTTTTGATATATCCAATAAATCGGCAATCAGCTCGTGAAGCTTTTCTAACTGGATTTGTGCTTTCTCAAGATGTTTTTTGACTGTGGGGATGTCTCCCTTTTCTACGCTTCTTCCCAGCAATTGCATGTACCCCTTAACACTTGTTAATGGCGTTTTTAATTCATGACTGGCGATACCAATTGCATGTACCCCTTAACACTTGTTAATGGCGTTTTTAATTCATGACTGGCGATACTGATAAATTCATCTTTTTTACGTTC